>JAITAT010000237.1 GCA_031283975.1 Synergistaceae bacterium | reverse complement strand
GGCGTTTTCGGGCTGTCGGCGCTGCGCTGTGCCGGGCGAAGGAGACTGAAAAGATGTCCCGCGTTCAAATTCACTTTTCAAAACGCGGCAGGGCTATATTTGTGCCGCACGCGGAGCTGCCGATTTTGTTCACGAGGGCGGCGCGCCGCGCCGGGCTCAGGATGGAGCTTACGCAGGGTTTTACGCGGCGTCCGAGGACCGCGTTCGGACCGCCGCTTCCGGTTGGCGTCATCGGCCTGAACGAACCCGCGGAGTTCTGGTTTGAGGATTGGGACGGCGGCTCGCTGGAGCGATGGCGGCGTTTCATGCCGGAGGGCTTCGATATTTTGCGCGCGGGCATGACCGACGGAGTCTCCCTTAGCAAGCTGTGCCAAGCCGCGTCGTATATAATCGAACCCGTGCGAAGCGTTTCGCTTGATGAGGCGTCTTGCGTCCTCGACGCCGAATTTAGGGAATCAGGAGCGATTCTCTCTTTGAAAACAGATGGAAACGGGATTTTGATATCCGTGACTGATCTCGAGCGCACGGGAGCGTCGAAAATGGTGAAAGCACTCGCGGCCGCTTCGCTGATATCGGGTTGGGGCGAACTGTCGATAACCCGCACGGCGGTGGGAAGCTGGGACTCCGGCGCAATGAAAGTGACGCCGCTGACGGGGGAAATGTCATGAATAATAATAACGAACAGAACGCTAAAGAACGGGATATGAAGCTGATAGTCAATGTGATAGACCCGGAGGAAATGAGGGTCGCCATTCTCGACAAGCGCGGCAGGCTGGATAACCTTTACATAGAACGCATGTTGGACCGTCAGCGCGCGGGAGAAATATACAAAGCGAGGGTTGACAGCGTCCTTCCGGGCATGAACGCCGCTTTCCTGAGTCTCGGCGACGGCAGAAACGGTTTTTTATACCTCAACGACGTCGGCAATACCGCGGTGAAGCCCGGCATGGACATGCTGGTGCAGGTTTTAAAGACGCCGAACCGCGGCAAGGGCGCCAGGGTGTCGCCCAGGGTGTCGCTCGCCGGGCGTTATCTGGTGCTGGTGCCGTCAAACCGCGACGTCGGGGTATCCAAGCGCATAGAGGACTACGACGAGAGGGCTCGTTTACGGGCGCTCGCGAGAAAATTAAGGCCCGAAGGTTATGGTCTCATAGTCCGCACTATGGCGGCGTACTGCGACGAGGAGAGCCTGTCCCGCGACGTGGACGAACTGATGGAGGAATGGCTCGAAGTCGAGCGCAAGGCGAAAAAAAACACCGCTCCGTGTCTGCTGCACAGAGACACAGGATTGGTGGAGCGCATCCTGCGCGACGAATTGACGGACCGCATAGGGGAGATCGTAGTCGATTCATCGGACGAGTTTGAAAACATCTCGGCTTTCATCGAACGTTTCGCGGCCGAATCACGTCCGGAGCTGTCATTCTACAAAGGAAGCCTGCCTGTGTTCGACGTCTACGGCATAGAGCGCGCTATAGAAGAAATTCACGATCGCAAAGTGTGGCTGCCGAGCGGCTCGTACCTGGTGATCGATCAGACGGAAGCTCTCACGGTAATAGACGTAAATACCGGGAAATACATAGGCTCCAAGGACTTGCGGGACACCGTCTATCATACGAACTTCGAGGCAGCCGAGGAGATAGTTCGTCAGATGCGTCTGAGGGCGATAGGCGGTATCGTGGTCATAGATTTCATCGATATGGAAAGTTCGGAGGACGGCAACAAGCTCGTCGAATCCCTGCAGGAACTTTTCAAATCGGACAGATGCAAGGCCAGGGTTTACGGCGTTACGGAACTCGGCCTGGTCGAGATAACGCGCAAGAGAGCGAGACTCGATATGCGCTCGATAATGAGCCGGAGCTGTCCTTTTTGCGGAGGGCTGGGCTGGGTCGACAAGGAGGAAACAGTCGCTATGAAAGTGAAACGTTTCCTGCGCAGGGCCGTCCTGGGATCGAACTCCGAGGCTTTTCTGACCGAGCTTCACCCGGCCATCGCGCGTTACATCGCGGATACGTATCTCTCGATGTGGGAAGAAGAGTTCGGGAGGCGGTTTTACCTCGTGGAGTCCCCCGAATACGCGTGGGACAAATTCAAAATAGATTTTCAGGGAACCTTGTCCCGGGTGGTTCACAGGGTAGAGGCGATGGAACGGCGAGAGGCGGCCGTAGTTGTACATAGCACGACTTCAGCTTAAAGATGTCAAAAGCTTCGGAGGTTCGCACGAACTCTCGCTCGCGCCCGGCATGACCGCTATCGTCGGACCTAACGGCAGCGGTAAAAGCAACATCCTCGACTCGCTGCGCTGGGTACTCGGCGACTCCCATTCGTCGAAATTGCGCGTCACGAAACAGGAGGGGCTCATCTTTCACGGTTCGGCGTCCTGCCCGCGCGGCGCGGAGGCGCTGGTGTCCATACAGCTTCGCGACGGCGCGCGGGTCTGCACAATTCGGCGCAAGGTGTCCGACGCTGGCGCCGTCGTAACGGTCGACGGAAATCGCGTGACATTGGCGGAGCTTGACGCGGCGAAACGCGAATGGCAGTTGGGCGGAGACAAGTTCGCGTTCATCGGTCAGGGAGACGTGGCCGAGGTGATACAGCAGCGCCCCCAGGCGAGGCGCGTGCTGCTGGAGTCCCTGTTCGGCATCGACGCTTACAGACGGCGCAGAGAGGAAGCGTCGACGCGTCTCTCGGAGGCGCGCGAGGAGTATACAAGACTCAGAACGTTTTCCGCGGAGCTGAAATCCCGCTATGACGAAATAGCGCCGGAGGTCGAGCGGGCAAAGGCCGCCCGCGCTCTGCTCGACGCGCTGGAAGAATACAGAAAGCTCTACTATTGGGCTAGAAGGGCTTCGAACGAGAAAGAGACGGAGGCAGTCGACCTCGAAAAGCTGCGCGCCGCGTATGCCGCCGAAATAAAAAAAGCGTGGCTGTCCGGGTGGAGCCGCGGCATAGAGTTCGTCGAACGCGGTATCGCCGAACTGTCGAATTCGCGTCAGATCCAGATAAGAGAGCTGGATTCGGCGAAAGACGCGATGGCGGGCATAACGCGCGCCGCTTACGGATACGGTTCGTCCCTTGTATCCGCCGTGAAGAGGAGTTCCCAGATAATAGAGGAGCGGGCTTCTTTGGCGCGAAAGCTGGACGAACTCAAAAAAGAGGGCGAACGGCAGAAAAATTCCGAAAATGCCCTGCGCGGCGAGGCGGAATCTTTCAAAAAATCTCTCGCGGACGCCGAGGAAAGACACAGACTGTTTGAGGAACGCACGCGCTCAGAACGCGAGAAGGCCGATAGCCTCAACCGCGAGCGGGGAGAGGTGGAGGGGGAAATGGCTGCTCTGACAGGACGCATGAAAT
>JAITAT010000230.1 GCA_031283975.1 Synergistaceae bacterium | reverse complement strand
GTTACTCCGTCGGGAAGAAACAAACCGTTTACCGGGATCTTGTCGTCAAGGGGAGTTATCGTCGCCAAGACAAGAAATTCCCCGTAATTCATCCCAAACGGTTCCCCGGAGTAAAGCCGTTCATGTCTCGAGTCGCACTCTCCATTGTCCGCCGCTATCAATCCGGACACTTCGCGGCAGGCTATTACGGCAAGCCCCCGCGATACCGACGCGAACTCATCGGATGATACTCTCCGCATCTCCTGTCTCGCGAACCAGGCGTATGAAACGGCGGCGCTCAAAAAGAGCGCCGATATAAGAAGCACCGTAACAAGTATGAATCCTCGCCTAAAAGGCCGGCAGCAATTCCTCATAAGACACTTCCTCTGCGCCGTACACAAAAGTCACTCTCAGGGCTTTCGGCCGGGCTCCGCGAAAATCCTTCTCCCATGTGGAACCGTTCAGAGCGGCGAAAAGAACCGATTTAACACCCGGCAGCACAAGGAGCCCATTACCAGGCGCAAGTTCTGACAGATTCACCGAACCAGGCTGGATATCGCCCGAAACCGCCCATCTGTATAACCCGCTCGCGTAATCGCCCTTCATGACGGACCCCCTCGGTATACCCCACACCACGCTGCCAAGCGGCAGCGTGGTGTAAGTTCCCGTCGAGGCCCGCACTATAAGAAAGTCATTTTCGCCGGATGAAATGTCGTCGGCTCCCGTTATCCGAATCGGGGCGCCGGAATGAATATTCGGCGTCTCGCGCACATCGCGAAATATTCTGTTCATTGCCGAACGCTCTTTATTATTTATTGAGAAATTTTCACGAGCGGACGAGATCATCCTGGACACGTACATGAGAGGAGCTATCCCAGCCGTAATTATGATTGCCGCGATTGCCGCGGCTATCATAATTTCCACCAGAGTGAACCCGGCGCTTCGCATCGGGCTTACCTCAGGTCTACGCTGCCCGGAGGCATATACGGAGTTAATTCTTTCACGAGTTCAACGCTATTCAGCCTGCTGGCGTAGTCAAACACTTTGTAAAGACGCTCGGAATTCGGCCTCGCTTTGAAAGCTTCATACAGATGGGCCACTCCGCGCAGGTACAAATCAGAATTTTCCGTCTGTACGCCAATCACGATATCGAGTTCGGCATTCATCGTTTTCGCGTCATCCCTGGACATCAGATACCATTCGGCTTTGTCCAGAAACTCCCGTTTCGTTTCGGGGGAAGCCGCGATCAGCGCGCCAAGCATCAGCTTATCCCCCCTCATCCCTCCACTCAGAAATAGCAACCCGCAAACGGCCGCAAGGGAAACTAAAGCGCCCAAAGCCTTGTAAACCGCCTTGTTTTCCTGTGCCATCCATTTCTCCGGGTCCGGCAATATCGACCCGTTCGCCAGCGCGAACGCGAGCGACATCCACACGGCAATTTCAATTCTGTGAAACGGCCGGCTGAAAAGAGCGTCGAAAAATAGCATGAAAAGCATGGCGCAGCCCCATACAGCCTCGGGAGGCGCTTCTTTCCTTTTTATGACGAGCGCGTAGAAAAACCGGCACAACCACCACAGCGCCATCAAACCGAACAACACGGCGCCAATTATTCCCGTCTCACAAAGCCATTGCAAATACTCGCTGTGGGCCCAGTAAGTAAACTGCCATTTATAATTCGGGTCGGCCGCGAGGTCGGGAGATTTTTCAAACATATCCCTCTGCCCCTCGAGGAAGTGCCATTTGTAGTGTCCCAGACCAACCCCGGCGACGGGATTATTCAGGAATACCTCGTTACTTACCCTCCAAATGGATATCCTGCCGCCGAAAGTCCCGGGGTTTTTTATCATATCCAGCATCTTGCTGATCAGAGCGCCGCCTCTGTTTGTCGAGTCGGAAGGATTGACGGCCAAGATAACCGCGAGGAACAGGACGGCTGTCAGATACATGAACGCGAGATGGGCGGTTGCTTTCATATTGCGGCTCCTTAAAAAACAGACGAACATGACCGCGAATGACACGACCAGCGCCAGGATAGCGCCTCTGGTCGTCGTGCGCCACAATCCCGCCGCGTTTATGAGAAAAATTATGATATTTACCGGCAGCAAAAAGCGCGAGGATTTTTTGGCGCTCCATTCACAAATATAATGAACGTGCAAAAACATGCCGTTTAGAACGGCCATAGCGACCCACAGACCCATCATCTCCTGCTGACCGGTGTTGCCGATGTAATTCCCAGGGACGTTCATGATGAACGGGAGCCCCGTGTTTATCCCGCGGATCATCAATTCCGCGAACAGAACATTGACAGCCGCGTTTATACAGCTTCCCCACAGGAGCGCTCTGAAAAATACCCCGTGAGGCCGTAAATTATACGCGAGTATATAGACCGCTAACAGCGTCGCGAAGAAAAACCATTCCTTCGCGAAGGTGGACGACGACGACAGGCGAATGAAAATGGGCTGAGATATCAGGAGAAAAAGAAGAAAAAACCACCAGAGCGCGAACGCGTCCATCTTAAAACCCGTTTTTCCAGCGCCGAAACGAAACAGGTTGATGCCGGCGACGACGCTTATTACTCCGACAGGCGCCATAGTGACGAACCACTTCATTATATGGAGCGTGTCGAACCAGTGTTCACCCGAAAAAACTAAATTAGGAACCGTAAATGTTATTAAAAAAAACCCGTAATACAACCACGCAGGAACCAAGGGTTTTTTTTCGCAAAATTCCGGCGAATCGGGGATATTCAGTTTTACAGGTTTTGTACCCATTTTATTCTTCGAAAATTTCATAAATCTCAACCGGCGTTTTCATCCTCACTGGAGTCCGTTTTCATGAGATCCACCGTTATCTCCACGACAATGGAACTCTGGTTCATCTGCTTCACCTTCCACTGCGCCATTGTCCCTTGCGCGCGATGTCTGTTCACCAGAGCGGCTACGTCGCCCAGCAGCTCCCCCCCCGGCCCTTCGCCGGAGGCTCTGCTCGTCTTGGGGTGTGGCGCGCGCGGTTTGCTGTTCCAGCTTTCCGCGAGAGATTCGATCTCCTTTGCGCTCAAATCCTCGTCTATAGCTTTCTGAGCCAGCATTTTCTGTTCTTCCGCCGGCAGCGACAAAAGCGACCTCGCCTGCCGCTCTCCGAGTTTTCCCTGGAGAATCATCTCCTGAACCGCGGGCTCCAGACGCAGCAGTCTGAGTTTGTTCGCTATGGACGCCTGGGAACGGCCCATTCTACGCGACAGTTCCGTCTGTTTCCATCCGGTCTTGGTAAGTATGTCCTGAAGAGAAAGCGCTTCTTCTATAGACGACAGGTTTTTCCTCTGGATATTTTCCACAAGCGCGATTATTTGCTGATTCAGCGGTTCGATCTCCACCACGATGGCCGGTATGCTGGCAAGTCCAGCCCTTGCGGCAGCCATAAGACGGCGCTCCCCGGCTATCAATTCGTAGCCGTCTCCTTCCCGTTTCACCAAAATCGGCTGCAGTACGCCGAACTCCTTTATGGATTCCGACAACTCCACTATCTCCTGTTCCCCCAGTTCTTTTCTCGGTTGAAAAGGATTTGGCCTTATGGATGAAACGGCTATATCGAGCAGGCGGCCGGCGGCATCCGCGGTTTCTACCTCTCGGTTCATATCCGGCTTTTCCGCCGTTTTTGGAACGCTCTCGACGGGGTTTTCCTCAAGACGCGCCGGTGAGACGTTTTCATCCGTTTCAGGCGCCGGTTTTTCCGCAATACTGGATTCTTCGGCTTCTTTTTTAGCGACGCGCGCGGCCGCGGCGCCCGGATTTTCTATAGCTTCCTCAAGCTGCGCGTTTATCCGGCGTTTTCTCTCTTCGGCGTCGAAGGTGTTTTTCTCTTTCTGGTTTTCGGCGGATGGGTTCTTTAAAAAATTGAGAATATCCCACATCTTATCTGCCACAATAACGCCTCCCCGATGAAAAGACAAACCACCCGCGTATGCGGAATTTCGATTCGGTCAACTGCGTAAAAATATAACACAAAAACTGATTAATCACATCCTGAATCTCGCCGTGCTCTCAAATTTCGAAAACTCGCGGTAAAAAACCAAATCGACTTTGCCGGTCGGTCCGTTTCTGTGTTTTTGTATCGAAAGTTCAGCGGTGTTGTCGGACGAGTCGAGATCCTGATATGACCTCCTGTCGAGAAAAGCGACCAGATCCGCGTCCTGCTCTATCGCTCCGCTGTCTCTCAAATTCGCCAGAGACGCCCTGACGGCGCGTTTCCCCGGTTCCCGTTCCTCCGCCTTACGATTGAGCTGGGACAGCGCTATCACCGGAATTTCAAATTCGCGGGCAACCCCTTTCAGCACTCGTGATATGTCCGCCACTTCCTGGTTTCTATTGTCCGCTCTTTTCGTATCGGACGACATCAGTTGAAGATAATCGACGATCACAAGACACTTCCTTCCCATGAACCTGCTCATGAAACGGCGGCAGCGGGAACGAAGCTCAAATGTGGACAGCGCCGAACTGTCGTCGATGAAAATGAGCGCGTTGAAGAGTTGTGTGGCAGCCGCGGTGAGAGCTGTCCACTGCGCGTCCTCGAACTTGCGCGTTTTCTCCATCTCTTTCATGTTCACCCCGGCGATGGAACTGAGCATCCTCGACGCCACCTGTTCGGCGGACATTTCAAGGCTGAATACCAACGTAGGCACATTCTCGAACACCGACGCGTGAGTGGCGATGTTCAAAGCGAGAGCCGTTTTCCCCACCGACGGGCGCGCCGCGATTATGTTGA
>JAITAT010000168.1 GCA_031283975.1 Synergistaceae bacterium | reverse complement strand
GTATTGAAGGAGCCGGCGGACTTCGACCCAAAATCGGCGTACGACAAAGTCAAAAAGGGGTACGGCGAGAAATACGGTTTCGTTCTTCTCGGCATGGCGCCGCTCAATAACTCGCAAGGTCTCGCCATCACGAAGGAATCCGCCGACAAATACGATGTCGTCGATCTCTCCGGTCTGTCGAAAGCCGCCCCGGAGTTGCGCCTGTGCGCCACTCCCGAATTCGAGGAGCGCGACGACGGGCTTGCGGGGCTTAAAAAACGCCTGGGCGGGTTCGAGTTCAAAAGCGTCAGGGTGTTCGACAAGGGCATCAAGTACGAGGTTTTGCGCAGAGACGAAGCCGACGTCAACGTCTGCTTCACGACCGACGCGCACCTCGCCAAAGGCGACATAATAGCCGTGACTGACGATATTTCCTTCTGGCCGCCGTACAACATGGTTCCGATAGCGCGCGAGGACATTCTGGAAGCGTCGCCCGAAATCGCCGAAATAATAAACCCGATAAGCGCCTCGCTGGACAGCGCGACGATGCAGGCGCTGAACGCCAAAGTCGACCTCGACGGGAAAGAATACAGGGAAACGGCGGAGGCTTTTTTGAAGGAACGCGGTTTCGTTAAATAAACCCGATTTGAACGCGATTGAGTTTGCGGACGTAAAAAAGAGTTACGGCGCGAGCGAGGCCGTCCGCGGAGTCTCTATGGCGGTGGAGGAAGGCTCGCTCGTCGCGCTGATGGGCGCGTCCGGCTCCGGCAAGACCACCATGCTGAAAATGGTGAACCGGCTCGTCGTCCCGACGTCCGGGAAAGTTTTGTTTTTCGGCGGGGACACGGCTTCCATGGACGTCACGGCCCTGCGCAAAAAGATTGGCTACGTGCTGCAGGCGGCCGCTCTGTTTCCCCACATGACAGTCGCCGGAAACATATCCACAATCCCGGAAATTCTGGGATGGGACAAGGCCAGGACGCGCTCGCGCGTAAGCGAGCTGCTGTCGCTCATGGGGCTCGACCCTGACGAATTCGCCGCCAGATATCCGTCGCAGCTCTCCGGCGGGCAGCAGCAGCGGGTGGGAATAGCCCGCGCGATGGCGGGGGAACCCCGCGTCCTTTTGATGGACGAACCGTTCGGCGCCCTCGACGTGATAACGCGCAGCCGCCTGCAGGACGATCTTCTGCGCATACACGGGCGGGACGGGACGACCATACTCTTCGTCACTCACGATATAGACGAAGCCTTTCGCCTGGGCGGCAGAGTCGCGGTGATGAACGGCGGGGTTATGGCTCAATACGGAACGCCGCGCGAAATCGTCAAAAACCCCGCTGACGATTATGTAAGACAGCTCCTGAATTTCCTGAGCGTCGAAGCCCTCAAAAGGGCGGAAAAAGATACCAAATGACGGCGTACCTTCTTCATTATTACGGGTACATGCTGCGGGCGGTCGCGTCGCACGCGGAGATGATCGCGCTCGTGATGGTCTTCGCCATTCCCATAAGCGCGGCGCTCGGCGTCCTGATACACGTTTTCCGCTTTCCAGCCGTTCCGGTGATAACGATACTCGAAATACTGTACACCATACCGTCGCTCGCATTCTTCGCCATTCTGGTACCGATCTCGGGGCTCGGCGTGAAAAGCGCCGTAATAGTTCTCGTCTGCTATTCGTTATTTTTTCTGGTGCGGAACTTTTTGGCCGGGCTCGAAGGTATCGACCCGCTCGTCATCGAAGCGGCCCGGGCCATGGGCTATTCCCGGGCCGGAATGTTCCTTAAAATCGAACTGCCTATGGCCATGCCGGCACTGATAGCCGGAACGCGGCTCGCCTGCATGGCTTCCATCGGGATAGCCTGCATAGCCTACGCCATAGGCGCGGGGGGGATTGGTACTATACTGTTCGAAGGCATGAGGCAGATGTCTTACGTCAAAATAGCGTGGGGCGCGATTTTGGTGATCGCGCTCTCGGTGGCGGTGAATAACCTGATGCTCGCGCTAGAAAGATATTTTACACGGCGCGCCGACCCCGGCCGGACCGAATGACAAAGCAAACGCCAAATATCGGCGCAGACGGCGATTCCCGCAATTGACCGCTTGCGGCGTGGGGTTACATCATCGGTTCACATACTTTTCTCGGCGGAGTCTATTTTTATTGTCCTCCTTATTTTTGACATGCGCCGATAAAAAGCTAAAATATTTCAATATGTAACATCACAACCCGGATTGAAAACGGAGGGGAGAAATGAAAAAGATCTCGTTATCGAACATAGACGCGTTCAAAATATCCGACAACGATACGAACGAGGTGTTCTACGGCTGCTGCCAGGATTGGTTCGGAACGGGCTGGCAGAGGCTTGCGGGTTGCGGGCCGTCGGTGGCGTGCAACATATTCATGTATCACCGCCGCGGCGAGCATACCCGCAACAAAAGCGCGTGCGCGGCCATGATGGAGGAAGTATGGAAATACGTCACGCCCACAAAAAGAGGGATACATACCGTCGAGATGCTGTGCGAACGGGTGACGGCCTACGGAGCCTCGAAAGGGATGACAATATCGAGCGCCCGGTGCGAGGTTCCGGAAAATAGATCGCTTCGCCCGTCGCCGGAGGAAGTGGCGTCATTCTTGACGGACGCCCTCTCCCGCGACATCCCGGTCGCGTTCCTCAATCTGTGCAACGGGCAGGAGAAAAATCTCGACGAATGGCACTGGGTCACCGTCGCGGCCATAGAAACCGGCGACCCCGAGGGGCGTCTTCCGTTGTGCATATTGGACAGAGGACGCATAGTTAAAATAGACTTGGCGCTTTGGCTCGGCACGACCAGCCACGGCGGCGGCTTCGTCCATTTCAGCATAACGTAGCATGGAGCGGCGATAGCTGTTATAATCGGTATGCGCGATATGGCAAATAGCCTGAGATCTCGCATCGGCGCTTTGCTCAATTTGCGCGGACGTTCCGGACGCCGGGACGCGGCGGAATCAAGCGGCGGAAACGCCCAGTACGGCTCGGGGCGTTCGGACGCCGCGATGAACGCGGCCGTCGAGATAGCCGTCGAGTCGTGGCGTTTCGGCCGGTTCTTCGAGAAAATCGCGGCAAAACTCGAAGGGACGGAACGCGAGCGATGCATGAAACAGCTTTTGTCCTTCAATAAAAAAATAGAAAACTCGCTTGACGTGTTGGAACTGAGGATGGTCAATATAGAGGGGACTCCGTTCGATCCCGGAATAGCGGCGACCCCGTTGAACATAGAAGATTTTAAAGCTGATGATGAATTGGTGGTAGACCGGATGATCGAACCGATAATAATGGGAAAAGACGGCCTGATCAGAGTCGGCAGAGTGACTTTGCGAAAGACGGAGAGATGAAAAACTACGCGGGTATAGACCTCGGAACCACCAACAGCGTGATAACCTCGTTCGACGGTCTCGTCACGCATACATGGAAGAACCCCGAGTTGAACGACATAACGCCTTCGGCTATCTACATCGACAAACGCGGCGGCAAATACGTGGGATTGCGCGCGTACGTCATGTCGTTGAGAGAACCGGAGAATTGCGCCGTGCTTTTCAAGAGGCTGATGGGAACGAATACCCTGGTTCGTTTCGCGGCGGCCGGCATCACCAAAACGCCGGAGGAATGCTCCGCCGAGATATTGAAAGCCCTCTTCGGGTATCTGCCGGAGGAACTGCGGAACGGCGACGATACCGGCGCTGTAATAACCGTGCCCGCGGCGTTCAATCAGATGCAAAAGACCGCGACAATGGAGGCGGCCAACATGGCCGGAATCGGCAAGGTCGCGCTTATGCAGGAACCGGTCGCGGCCGTTATGAGCGTGATGCGAATCCGCAAAAGCGACGGGATGTTTCTCATTTACGACCTGGGCGGAGGCACGCTCGATATCGCTATAGCCGAGAGCATAGGAAGCAATGTCAACCTCCTGGCCCACGGCGGCATCGCGATGTGCGGCGGCCGCGATTTCGACAGGACCGTGTTCGACAATATCGTGCGTCCGTGGCTCTGTTCGCGTTTCTCGCTTCCAGACGAATTTCAGACCGAACCCGCGTACAAAACCCTGACGCGGCTTGCGACAGCGGCTTCCGAAAACGCCAAAATAGCCCTTTCTTCCGTGAATGAAACGTCCATAAGCATTTCGGAGGCAGACTTGCCCAACCCCATACTGGATATGGACAAGAATGAAATTTACTTCGATATCCCGCTGAAACGCGAAGATTACAGCGCGCTGATCGAACCCCGAATTTCGGACTCCATCGAGGCGGCCAGGGAAACGTTGAAAGGAGCCGGCCTCACGCCGCGCGATATAGAAAGCATCGTCTTCATCGGAGGCTCCACGAATTACGCGCCGCTGCGCGAGAGAGTGGCTTCCGAACTTGATATACGCGGCAGCATAGAGGTGAACCCCATGACCGCGGTCGCCGAAGGGGCGAGCCTTTTCGCGGAATCCATCGACTGGGGGCTGCGCACTCGCCCGAGAAAGAGCGCCAGGGGCATCATAGCTTCCGGAGGAAAATTCGACGCGGCGTTCAGTTACAACGCCAGAACTTCCGCTTCCAGAGCGAAAATAGTGGCCAAGCTGACCGGCGAGATCCCCCCCGGATGCGAATTCCAGGCCGACAGCCTGGATACGGGATGGACCTCCGGCCGCGTCAAACTGGCGGACGGCGCGGCGATAGAGGCTCCTCTGCCCCGCGAGGGCGAAAATACGTTCAGGATGTCCGTCTTCGACCCCAACGGCCGCGGCGTGAACCTCGACGCGAATACCGCCGTGATAACGAGAACTACCGCCACAATAGGCGCCATACCGGCGTCGCACTCCGTGAGCGTCGAGGTTCTGGAAAAACTCGGCGGGAAGCCGACGCTGGAATATCTGGTGCGAAAAGGCGACGCCCTCCCCAGGAAGGGGAAAAAAACCTTCAAGGCCGCGGAATCTTTGAAATCCGGCGGCGATGGGTCGCTGAATTTCAAATTGTGGGAAGGCGAGATAAAGGACCCCATCACCGACAACCGCCCCATAGGGGTTTTCAAGATATCGGGGACCGACTTCGGGGATGGGACGATCCCGGCCGGCGCCGAACTGGAATGCGAGTACGAGGTACTCGACTCCGGCCATATCGACGTCCGTTTCTCTGTTCCCAGCATAAGCGGCACATTCCGCTCCGACAAAAATTTCTACTCC
>JAITAT010000117.1 GCA_031283975.1 Synergistaceae bacterium | reverse complement strand
CGGTCGAGCCCGGATCGTACTCCCCGCTTTGCAGCGCCTTCAAGAATTGTCCCACCACGATCATCGCGGGGTAACAGGAGTCGTTATTCACATAACGAAGCCCCAATTCCACGGCTTCGCGCCCTCCTTCCGGAAGTACGCGGAAATCCAGCCCATCGCGCCTCATGGCCGTTTCCAAAAACTGGAAATGATGAACCGAAAGCGGTGGGCAGAGTATCGTGCGCGTTTTCGCGGGGATATACGCTCGAACCGCCGCGGCGGGCTTGAGTGACGGGCTGATTCTGGATTGTTTGCGCACGGACGACAACAGCGAACGTATTCTGATGTTCACCGCTCCGTTATTTTTACCCTCGTCGATTTTGATCAGAGTGTGCGGCTTCCCGTAGCGTTCCAACAGCGCCGCGGACTGATCCGCGCTCACCGCGTCCAGCCCGCACCCGAAGGAATTGAGCTGAACCATCTGCACATTTTCGAAATCGGGATGCCTCGCGATGACGGCTGCGGCCCTGAAAAGCCGCGAATGATACGTCCACTGATCGCGCACGTACAGAGGATCGACGCCATCAATCTCCTCCGCGCGGCGGCATATCGAATCCTCGGTGAGAATGGCGACGCCATAGTTTCTGATCAGTTCAGGTATGCCGTGATGTACCTCGGGATCGAGATGATATGGGTGCCCCGCCAGCACGATGCCGGTTTCGCCCGTATCTTTGAGATAGGCCATCGCCTCGTCCCCGTATTTTTCCACATCGCTTCTGAAACCGCGTTGTGCCGCTCTGCCCGATTCGAAAGCGCGTTTTACCTCGGTCTTCGTCACCCCGAAACGCCTCAGTTCGTCGTATAACCTGCGCCCTATGGACGCGGCTTTTTCGTCTATCTCCATGGATATCGCCGGGTGAATGAAATCCACACCGGGAACGCGCAGCGCGTCTATATTGAGGAACGCCACGTCGGGATACCCGGTCACGACGGGGCAGTTGAAATTATGATGCGCGTCCCTGAACTCCATCGTTTCACGCAGGACTATGGGATAGAATATTCTCGTCACTCCGCGGGCAAGAAGATCGAGCAGATGCCTGTGAATAAGTTTGGCGGGATAACAGACCGTCTGCGACGGAATGGTGTCTATGCCGAGTGAATCGTCCGGGCGTTCCGACGACAGTATCACCCTGAATCCAAGTCCGGTGAAAAAAGCGAACCAGAAAGGATAGTTCTCGTACATATTGAGGGCGCGGGGAATGCCAATCTCTCCGCGCGGCGCTTTTTCGGGCGGCAGCGGTTCGAAGAAGTCGAACAGTCTCTTGTATTTGCGCTCGAAAACATTCGGCGGCAGCTTGCCCGTCGCCTGAACCGTCCGCTTCGCCCGTTCGCAGCGGTTGCCCGAGGTGTACGTCCGTCCGTCGTCGAAACTGGTTTTAGTCAATATGCATCTGTTGCCGCACCCGCCGCAGCGCGTCGTCCCGGTCGTCGCGCGAAGCGTTCTTGTCTCCTCACGTCCCAGCAGCGTTCCGGCGCTTTCGTCATCCGAGTCCCGCGCGAGCAGCGCCGCTCCGAACGCCCCCATGAGTTCGGAAAGTTCCGGGCGCACGACTTCGCACCCCGTCACAAGTTCGAACGCCCGCAGGAGCGCGTCGTTTTTGAAAGCCCCGCCCTGCACCACTATCCGCTCGCCCAATTCGTCGGCGCTCCGTATCTTGAGCACTTTATAAAGCGCGTTGCGAACCACGGAGTAAACGAGCCCGGCCGATATGTCGGAGACACTCGCTCCCTCCTTCTGCGACTGACGGACGCGCGAATTCATAAACACGGTGCAGCGCGAGCCAAGATCCACGGGCATCATCGAATCCTCCGCGGCGAGCGCGAAATCCTCCGCCGACATGCCGAGCGACTCGGCGAAACTTTGCAGGAACGAACCGCAGCCGGACGAGCAGGCTTCATTCAGAAAAACCCTGCTTATGACGCCATTTTTCAGGCCGAGACACTTCATGTCCTGGCCGCCTATATCTATGACGAAATCCGCGCCCGGCAGGACAAACTGTGCCGCGTAAGCGTGAGCGACGGTTTCGACCTCTCCTATGCCGATTCCGAACGCGGCCTTGACCAGCTTTTCGCCGTAGCCCGTCACTCCGCTCCTGCGTATGGATACGCCGCCGGGCAATTCATCATACAGTTCGGTCAGCAGCTCGCGGACGGTTCGTATCGGCTCGCCGCTGCCGGTCGGACGGTACCTCGTAAAAAGAACCTCGCCGCGCGAACCGATGAGAATGAGCTTGGTCGTGGTGGAACCGACATCTATTCCGAGATAAGCATCCCCTCTGTAATCTCTGAGCGCCGCCCTGAAAACGGTGTTTTTGGCGTGTCTGCTTTTGAAATCCGCCTTGGCGGATTCGTCGATGAAGAGGGCGGGAAGGACATTGACCGGAGCCTGAGGACGCGAGAAAAATACCGCCGCCTTATTCTGCAGGTTGGCGATATCCACCGCGCTGCCGCGTTTGCCCAATATGGCCGCGCCAATGGCCACGAAAAGATGCGGGTTTTCGGGAAATACGCACTGGTCGCCGCGGAGGTTCAAGGTCTCGGCGAAGCGCTTCCTCAGTTCCGAGAGGAAATAAAGAGGACCTCCGAGGAAAGCCACGTTGCCCGCTATCTTTCTGCCGCACGCTAGCCCGCTTATGGTCTGATTGACTATGGCCTGAAAGATGGAGGCCGCTATATCCTCTCTCGCGGCGCCGTCGTTTAAAAGAGGCTGTATGTCCGTTTTGGCGAATACCCCGCAGCGGGACGCTATCGGATAAATCGTCCCGTAGCCTTTGGCGAGTTCATTCAGCCCGGCTACGTCGGTACCCAGCAGTGACGCCATCTGATCGAGGAAAGCCCCGGTGCCTCCGGCGCACGTCTCGTTCATTCTCTGGTCTATGCCGCATTCGCCGAAAAATGTGAGTTTCGCGTCCTCTCCGCCGAGTTCTATGCTGACATCGACGCCTTTAAGATATCTTTCTACGCTGACGCGGCAAGCCACAAGCTCCTGAGCGAACGGCACATGCATCCCCTCCGCTATGGTCAAAGCCCCTGAACCCGCCACCGCCATCGTTATCATCGAATCGCTGTAATTTCTCCGCAGTTCCTCCATAATCCCGCTGGCTGTAGTGCGGATGTCGGCGAAATGCCTGCGATAGCTGCCATGTATGAGACGATCCTCGTCGTCGAGAACGACCGCCTTTGCCGTAGTAGACCCTATATCCAGCCCTACGTGCAGTAACGCCATGAAAAACCTCCTTGCCCATGAAATCGGAAAGGCCGAATCCCGTTTTACCGATCCGATAAACTCTTCCCAGATATATTCTCATGATGGTAAACGATGAGCGACATGAAACCTCACCAAACAATTACGCGGTATTGACAACAAAAAACGGAATGGATTATTTTCTGACAACCATATCCGCCCCGTGCGCGGAAAGTTCGCGCCCTCTGGACGGATGCGCGGTCGGATCGTTCGCGCGGATATCTGAAATGTGATTCAAAAAGAGAAACCTCGACGGAATATCGGCATACCGGGGTTGAAACGCGAAAATAGTCAGTACCCGCGAGCGATGCTCGTTTATCTCATTCGCGGAGGCGGTTCCATTGACGACGTCCATAATCCTCGCGTACGCATAAACGCCTTCCCGCCGCATCATATCAGAGGATAGTCTCTCCGGAGACGCGGAAGCCAGACAGATTCCGAGCGACAGCAACACATAGACAACAAAGCTGGCGTAGGTTCGTTTCGGCATATTGCGTTCCAGGCCAAAATCCACATCCCCGCCTCCTGTCCTTCCGTTTGCTTGAATGATATCACCAAACCGTCATTCAGCACAGTACCGAAGGACAAAAATGTCGAATAAATAAATTCGATGCCGCAAAGTACGCGGTATTTTCACGGACGCGGTTTGCGTTGACTCCCCCCATGAAAAGTTATAAACTCTCATTCGTGCGAGGGTGGTGGAACTGGTAGACACGCGAGACTTAGGATCTCGTGCCATCGGCATGGGGGTTCGAGTCCCCCCCTTCGCACCAGAATTAACCGTGCCAATCCTGGGTTCCTTATCACTCGTCTCTTAACGCCAAGCCTTGTCCGAACGATTCACTCCCA
>JAITAT010000059.1 GCA_031283975.1 Synergistaceae bacterium | reverse complement strand
GACTGCGTCTCGAATATTTTAATGCTAACTATTTTTAAGTTAATCTACTATCAAAGGGAAATCAAGAGCGGGGAATGTTTTATTCAGTTCAGTTCGGCGGTTCCATCGAGAGATTTGCTTCAATCCTTTCCACAAAAATCGATCTCGCGCATTTCGCCGCCAAACAACTCTTTTGTGTATCGGGCAATCCGGCGCCGGTTTTTTTGTGAGATATCGCGAAATGGGGTGACGGTCAGCTTTGTGCCGTTCTTTTTCCATTTGGCCTGTATCCGTCCGTCTAGCAGTATTGTCGGGTGGACTATGCCGGTGTTGGTGGTGACGTCTCGTTTGTATTGTTCATCCATCACGCGGCTTCTGTCCCGATATCCCATCAGCAATTGGTCGAACCCTGCCAGAAAAAGACACGCGGGAATCTCGCCGGCAACCGGCAGGCTGTCCGCGAAAAAATATTCTTGGTTCCCGCATAGGACGGATTTCAGCCGGATATCGTGTTTTTCAATAACGCACTGAATCTCCCGCTTTTTCCATCCGGTGAAATACGCGCAATCATCCATAACGGCGGGGCCGAACGCTTTGAAATAACGGCGCAGCAGAAGCGCTCGGGCGTCGTCCCTGTCCATCCATTCTACCTTGCCGCACAGGACGAAATCCTTCGCGGAGCCGGGGACATACGCTATCATTCCCCGCTGGTTCATCTCGTAAATCAAACCGCCCCAGCCGTGAAAGACGTTTTGCGCTTCCTCCTGGGACATTCCTTTCTCCCTGCATTTTTCTTTCAACGTCTCGCGCCCGCTGACCCCTGACGCGATGTTCTCCAACAGGAACTTCGACCAATATTCCATCCTGTCGATTTTTAGATTCCAGTCGCTGTGCCAATCGTCGGGGACGCCCCTCGCGGAGAGGAATATGCCGATCTCGTTTTGTGGTACTGTATGAAGCGTCCCGCGGAACGCCCATATTTTGACGAGTCCTTCTTTCCATGCGGTCTCGCTGAAATCGCTGCCCCGGATGCGCAAAGCGTGCTTCGGGTTATTGGCGAATTGCGCCTGGAGACCGCATAGCTCGGATGCGACAGCGATGCACGGCGCTTTTTCGAGCAAATGCTGGTTGTGAAGGGATGCCAAGAGCAAACCTCGGATGTCAATTTCCATGAGTTGTCTCGCGAGTTGTTGTTTTGGAATCAAAAATTTTCACGAAAAATTCCCTGCCGCGCGGGGGATCAAACTCGCAGAAATAGACGCCCTGCCATGTCCCCAGAAGAAGACGGTCTCCGTCTATGACGACGGTCGCGCTCGAACCGATGACACTCTCCTTGAGGTGCGCCGGGCGGATAATCTCAATCAGCGTTTCCAAATCCAGGTTCATCACACGCTCTGGCGACAGGTCGCCCGCAAAGTTGGCTATCGCCTTCTCGACGTTGCCCCATGCGCTGTTTTGCGTCAATACCGCGCCCACAATCACCTCATACGGCGTACTTGCAGGCCACCATTTCAGATTTTCGTAACGTGCGAAGAGGGCGTGGTAGATCGCTGTAAGCGTCATAGAAGCAATGGATTGTTCCCGCTGTTAATTTTGGTCAATGATTCAACAACGGTAACAAAATAAACGAGCAACTGAGTAAAAATGCGCGTTTACAATATTGCTGACAGCGCATGAATACTGTAATATTTGCACAATATTAACGTTTCCCGAGCGGCATGACGCAGAGCGGGTTGTCGCCGCTTTGCAGTTTCAGCGCCTGTCTCACCCCGTCTGTTTTCATCGAGATCATGTAACGGCCGCTGATTCCAAGCGCGTCAGCCGCGAGATACACGTTTTGGGTCATCGCGCCCGAGGCGATATAGGCGAGGGTATCGCCGGCATTGAAGCTGGACATGTTGCCCAGGTCGCCCGTATCGGAGACGAACACCAAAACGCACGGGGCTTTTTGGGCAAAGCCGTCTCCCGTTATCTCGCTGAGCACATTTTCACCCGTGACCTCGGACAGGGAGTGTTCCTTCCAGTCGTACAGAAACGCTCCGTCCGGCGTTACCGCGTAAATTTTCACATATGGCGGCTTGCCGCCCGCCATCGGAACAGTCCAGCCCTTGCCCCCCCTGTTGAGACCACTCGCCGCCCACAATATAACGGACAGTTCATCGCGCGATATTTCGCCGGCTGGGAAATCTCCCCTGGTTCCGGAAGCTCGTTTTTCAAGAAGACTAAAGACGCCCTCTCCCCCACCCTTCTTTGGATCGGGCAGTTTGACGCCGGCGAGCGCCTCGGACGCGGCAATCGTGAAGCAGATCAAAAAAAACAGAAACAAAACAGTTTTGCGGGACATGTCTTACAACCTCCGTCGCTTAAATTTTGTTTTATATTATATTACAGTTCATTTGCGAATGAGGGGAAAATTTTCTCCAACTCGCCGATCTCCCCGGACGCGACGGCCGTCCCGTTTTTGAACAGCACGAAGCCGTTTTTCGTGCCGGCGATTCCTATATCGGCGGAAGCGGCCTCCTTAGGGCCGTTGACTTCGCACCCCATCACCGCTATGGTGACTCCGTCGGGCATGTCGTCCGGCAGCATGGCTTTTACACGTTCGCAGAGCGCGCCGACGTCAACCCGCCTCCGGCCGCAGCCGGGGCACGATATCATGTTCGCTCCCTTTTTTCGCAGCTCCAGGGAACGAAGGATCGTATACGCGACGCCGACTTCTGAGACGGAATCGCCCGTCAGGCTGACCCTCACGCTGTCGCCGATCCCCTGGGCCAGAAGAACCGCGATGCCCGACGCGCTCTTCACCGCGCCGTCCATACCGCCGCCCGCTTCCGTAATTCCGATGTGAAGCGGAAACGGATGCCTCGCCGAGAGCATGAAATTGGCGCGGACGGTTTCAGGAACGGAACTCGATTTCGCGGATATTATGATGTCCTGAAAATCCATGCCGGTCAACAGCCGAATTTGTTCCTCGACGGCGCCAACTAGGGCCGATGCCCTGTCTTCGAACGACGCCAGTTGATGATTGCCGAGAGAACCTCCGTTCGCGCCTATCCGTATGACAGCCCCGTTTGCTTTGGCCGCTGAGATAACCGACGCGAGCCCCTCTCTGTTCGTCATGTTTCCGGGGTTTATTCTGA
>JAITAT010000180.1 GCA_031283975.1 Synergistaceae bacterium | reverse complement strand
TTGATAATCAAGTTCAAAAATTTTCCAAAGCAAGGCGCTATTCTTTGTTTTTTCATTATCATCTTTCATCTTATCCACTGATCTCCTCGAGTTATGGAAAAAGTTACTAATTTTTTTCTTGATATAAAAAGGTATGTAAGCAGTACATCCAATGTAGTTGTAATTTATAACATCAAAACCGTTTTTCATCATTTTATGAATCAGCTCATTCTTAGCGTATCTCCTGACATGTTTGCATGCTTCATCGTAATAATCGTAAAGACTAGGGTTATACGGCACTACTATACATACGATGCCTTCGTTCTTTAATACGCGTGAAAATTCACCAAGAACATCAACATCGTTTTCAATATGCTCAAGAACGTTTAAACAGATAACCACATCCAATATTTCATCTGGAAAGGGGATAGCAGTTATATCAAATTTGAAAAGCATTATGTCAGGATCAGTGGCGTTAAGTTTTGAAAGACCGCTTTCCTCGACATCGACACCAAGTAAAACCGCGTTATCATTGACATTTTTAATTTCTTTGAGCATATATCCTGCAGAACAGCCAAAATCACAAACCACTTTATCAGATGTTGCTTCTAAAAACGATCTTATGTAGTTAGTGACCGATAGTCTTTCGTAGAAATCTATTGGATGAGGGGAGTCGATTTCGTCAATTATATTCTCGAGCTCGCTGTCCCAATTGTAGGACAAGTTTTCAGACGCAAAATTATAAAAAGAAAAGTGCTTTTCAGAATGCAGAGAACGGAACTTTCCATTACAATAAACTACATCATCAATATTATTATATTTCATTATTTTTTCTAAAATCTCATCTTTCATTTATAAAAACACCTCCTAATTCTTTTGCGCTATCACTGTACAACAGGCTCGAAGCACTAAGTGGAATCGATCTCTGCTACCTTATAACCAGCATACACATTTTTCGCTTTCCTGTCACCGAACACCGTAAGTTTCGCTCTGTTTGGTGATGGCTTGCCATCGTGGATGGCTGTACAAATTTTTCAAATATCTTACTTGTAAAATCAATGCCCGTAGTCTCCTCTTGACTATACTCATATCGTTCTGACGAATGAATAAAACCACGATATGATTGTTTCCGTCTCTTTTGCCAGAGAACTGTCCGCCTTATAAAGCGCGCGCATTTCGGGTTCCGAGCGGACAAACCTTTCCGCCGGCCGCAAGGCGGCGGACGTTATCACGCCAAAAGCGACCGGTGAAACAGGTTCGAGACGCTCGCCCTGAAGGCGTGCGCGGCGCGGCGCGCATTTTTCGCACACAAAACCGTCGGGCGCTCTGGAGATTTCGCGCGCCCCGTCCGCGAACAGCGGAGCGCCGCAGATGGGGCAGTGTTCCAGAGATGGGGCCACACCCCATATATTCCCCCATCTCCACGCGAATCTAACATCGAGAAGGATTGGACTCATGCCGCTCGACAGGTTTTTCATCGTCCCCCAGAACAGCGAGAGGACAGCGTCGTTCTCGTATCTCATGGGAAGACAGGCCGCCAGTTCTTTGCACCAGTTCGCGGCGCGAAAAAGCGTCCGCCCGGAACTCTTGACCGGCCAAAAATCCTCCGCGATATCGGCGCCCTTCAAATACAGCCGTTTAGGGCTCTGATACAGGAGGAAGCTGCTCCAGGTCATGGGTTCGGCCGCCCCTCCGAATCTGTTGCGCGAGCCGGGAGCGCCGACCCACACAGCGCCCATGCCGCGCAAAAACAGCAGACATTCGCCGGATTTCGGCGACGGCTCTCTTCTCCGGAGTACTACTCCGTCGGCGCGATGCTCTCCCTGAGACAGGGCGCCAGACGACGATAACGGTATCACGCCCGCCGATACCCGGCGTTCCTGATTCCCACCGTCGATTTTGTCCATTGCGGGTTGACCTTTACCCACAGGCTCAACGAGACCGGATAGCCGAAACGGCGCTCCATCTCGCGCCGCGCTTCCGCGGTGATCGACTTGAGTTTCGTCCCTTCGCTGCCTATCAGTATTCCTTTTTGACCGGGCCGTTCGACTATTATATTCGCCCTCGCCTCGATGCGCCTCAGTTCGGGATACTCGTCGGGGCTCTTGAACTCCTCGACGACTACGGCCACGCTATGAGGAACTTCCCGCTCCGTCGTCTCGAATATGCGCTCGCGGATTATTTCCGCGGCGAGAAAGCGCTCTGTAGCGTCCATCAGCACGTCTTCGGGATATATAGCCTCTCCCTCGGGGAGTAATCTGGAGAGTTCCAAAGCCAGCACGTCGAGATTGGTTCCATCCAGCGCCGACACCGGAACGACAGCCGCGGGTTTGATCCGTTCCTGAATGGGCTCTAGAAATTTCCAGAAAATCTCTTCGTCTTTGCCTCGCAATCTGTCGATTTTGTTGATGGCAAGCACTATGGGAACGCCAGCTTTTTCGAGGCGCGGATATATCTCGTCCAAAGCGCGGGCCGGCTCGTATCCGGTTTCCACTACAAAACAGACCGCGTCGGCCGATTCGAACGCGCGGTCTATCTCCTCCGTCATGAATCTGCCAAGTTCATACCTGGGCCGATGTGTTCCGGGAGTGTCGATCAATATCATCTGATATTCGCCCGTGGTCAAGACACAGCGCACGGCGTTGCGGGTAGTCTGAGGCTTGCTCGAAACCGCCGCGGCGTGTTCGCGGAGGAGCGCGTTCACAATCGAGGATTTGCCGGCGTTCGGAAGCCCGACCAGCGCTGCGAGGCCGGCGCGGTACGGCCTATCTTGGCCGGTCATCTTCTTCGCCGCCAGCGCCGCGCCCATTCGGGGCGCGTTCTATGCGAACCTGCAATATTCTGTGATCCTGCACTTCAACGGCCTGGATATTCCACGGCCCGTACTCGACGGATTCTCCCTCCTCAGGGAAATTTCCCTTGAGCGACAGCAGCATCCCCGCGACCGTGTCGACATCCTCGAATTCAAACGGGTAGCCCATGGTCTCGGAAAGCTCGTCGAGGTTGACGTATCCCTGAACGAGATAGACTCCCTCGCGCTCCTCGAGGACATCCGGCATTTCGTCGTCGTACTCGTCCTGTATGTCGCCCACTATTTCCTCGAGCAGATCCTCCAGCGTCACCAGCCCGGCCGTTCCTCCATACTCGTCGACCACGATCGCGATATGTATCTTCGATTTTTTCATAAGCTCGAAAGCCTCATCGGTCTTGATCGTCTCGGGTATGAAAAGCGGACCGCGTTGAAACGGCCCCACTCCGTCCTCCAACGCTCCGCGCGCCAGCGGTTCCAAAAGGTCTTTGACGTACAGAACCCCGGTTATCTTGTCGAGTTCCTTCTCGTACACCGGCACGCGGGAGTGCCCGCTTTCCAAAAAAATCTCCGCGGCGCGGGCCACGGTGGTATCCGACGATATGGCCTTCATATCCGTGCGGGGCACCATAACTTCCGAAACCCTCGTCTCCTCGAAAGATATGACGCCGCTTATCATCTTGCGCTCGTCTTCCTCGATGGCGCCGGATTCGCCGCTCTCGTTGACCATGATTTCCAGATCCTCCCGCGTCACAAAAGAGTTGAACGTATCGAGTTTCAAGCCGAACAAACCGCCGATGAACAGTATGAAGCCCTGCACCGCGTAGATGGCCGGCCAGAGTATGACGCTGAAAAAGCGAATCATCGGAAGCGAATGATAGATGACGAACTCTTTGTTGGCAATGGATATATTTTTAGGCAATATCTCGCAAAAAATCACGACTACCGTGGTCATTACGACCACCGCGATCAAAGAGCCTTTTTGAACGCCGAAAACTCCCGTAAATAAAATCGTCGCGATGGAGCTTGCGGCTATGTTGACGATATTATTGCCCACAAGCGTTACGGACAGCGCCCGCTGGACGTTCGCCGCAAGCCACGCAACCCCTTTTTTTCTGTCGGGCCGGATGTTTTCCATTGCTTTTAATTTGACTTTCCCTGCCGCCGTTATCGCGGTTTCAGCAGCGCTGAAAAAGAACGAAAATACCAAAAATAACAGCAGCAGGCCTATACTGCCCGCTAAGTCGGAATTCACTCCGCCATCAATCCTCCCCGTTGTTCCATACGAACGAGATACCTTCCCAATATCTCCTCCTGCAACCCCCACATCTCGTCCCCGCGCCGGTCGGTATCATGTCCGAAACCGACTAGATGCAGTACGCCGTGTATCACTATCCGCGCCATTTCAATATTATAGCCGATATCTTCCTTCTCGGCGTTCGCGCGCACAAAATCCGGCGACACGACGACGTCCCCCAGCGGCAGTTCGCTCCATGAAGCCGGCGGGACGAAGCGTCCGTCCTCCTCCCACAGCGGGAACGACAGGACGTCGGTACTCTCTCCGATTCCTCTGTATCTTTCGTTGAGACCCTTCATCTCGCCGTCGGTGACGAACGTTAGCGCGACGGCGACCTCGCCGTAATCCCCGAGAGCGGGAAGAGACTCTTCCATTTCGCGCGAAAGGACTCCGGTATCGAGAGGAACATCCCTCGCCTCGCCGCCGGCCGGTTCGATTATAAATCTCATGAAGCCGGATCAGGAACCGTCGGCGGCCGGCTGGTTCGCGGGTGATACCGGGACATCCGCTATTCCGTCGCCGTTCGCGGGCGCCTTTTCGTCCTCGGGCTTGGCGATTGGTTTGATCTCCCTGGTGTGATACATCGACATGAGAGCGTCTATCATGGCCGTTTTTATCGAGTTGATATCTTTCATGGTGAAATCGACGCCGACGAACTGCCCGCTCATTATTTTAGAATTGATAACGTCATCGACAAGTTTTTTCAGCTCCGCTCTTCCAGCGAGAGGATCCTTCAGACTCTTGAGCGCGGCGTCGACGGAGTCCGCCAGCATCAGGAGGGCTGTTTCAGGGCTCTGCGGAGCGGGGCCGGGATAGCAATAGTCCGCCCTGCAAACGGAGCTTCCGTCTCCTCCTTTTTCTTTGTCGGCGGCAACCGCTTTGTGGTAAAAATATTCGAGACAAGTTGTGCCGTGGTGTTCGGATATGAATTTCTTTATTCTGCGCGGCAGTTTGTATTCATCCGCTAGTTTGAGCCCGTCCGTGACGTGGCTCAATATCATTCTCGCGGAATCCTCCGGCGCGAGCCTGTCGTGGATGTTGTCTCCGAAAGATTGATTCTCCACAAAATAATGCGGCCGTTTGAGTTTGCCTATATCATGATAATATGCGCCCGTTTTGACGAGCAGACCATTCATGCCGAGCCGGTCGGCGACCGCTTCGGCGAGCGTGCCCACCGTCACCGTATGGTGATATGTGCCGGGCGCCTCGAGTTGGAGGCGCTTTAAGAGCGGTTGTGACGGATGGCTCATTTCCAGCAGGCGGAGAGGGGAAATGATGTCGAAAATATACTCCCACAGGGGAATGACGGCGACCACAATACTGCTCCAAAACGCGCTCAACACCAAATTGAGAGCGACTATCTTCCATGACATCGACAACCCGAGGCCCCAGCGCACAAAAGACGACGCCAGCGTAAGCATGAGACCGAGCACAAATACGTTGCGCCATATCATGATCCTGCTCGACGCCTCTTTCGTGAAGATGAAATTGGCGGCGGCGACCCCGCAGACGATGAAGCCGACGGCAAGAACCGACGTCATGCCCGGATACGCCAGTATATAGCCTATCAACCCCCCTCCTAGCACCAGGTGAAACGCGAAAGCGGCGGGCAGCGTCAGAAACATCCACCCGGAGAGAGCGAGCAGCGCCATGGAATCGTAACCCAACCGCGCGGGCAGATTCTGAGTTATCCAATCTATCACCAGAAGAACCACCACATATATCCATTCTCTGTGCGTGGGAGGAGTCTCCTGTCTCACTCCAAGCCACGTCATCCACAACGACCATACGAAGGTTATGATTATAACGAAACTCAAATGTCTCCACGGTACCGACGCGTCGAGATATCCGTTCGCGCGCAGCAGTTCGGCCGTCTCGGGAGAGACCACCCGCCCCTCCTGAATTATGACGTCCCCTATTCGTATATCGCGGGTAATGGACGGAATATACGCCGCTACATTCTCGCGGAGTCGATCGGTCATCTCGCTGCTGTCAACCACCGTCGGAGAGAGCAGCGAATCCAGAAGCTGAAAGACCACGTTTTTTTCGGACTGCGGCATCTGCGCGTATCTCAGGCTATCCCATATCACGGCGGCCTGTTCGGAACGGGTGATGGATTTATCGTAGTTTTTCTCGGCTATCTCGACAGTCGTGTTTATCACGCGGGTTCGGACGTCGTCTGACATCGCCCGCACCATTTCTTCGAGACGGGAAGAAGCGAACGACAGATCGCCGCCGGATTTCAGGCCGGCGATGGAATTGGTGACATGCTGAGTCGCTATGTCGTTTCTGACCCTCACGCTGACTATTCTGTCGGCGGCCAGATGGCGCACTTCGTTTGTGGCCGCTCTGTCCGCGAAGCGCGTGGCGACGCGGGCCAGATATGTGCTTGGCGAGGGATAGTTCACCCTATAACCGGCATTCGCGTCGAAAAAAAACCAGCGGAGCAGTACTATGACGCCGGCGAAGCATACCAGCGACACTCGCAGCGCAATGAGGAAAACGAGCGAAACGCCGCCCGGATTGGAAGCCGAGCCGTTGAACAGTATCAGGCTTATCAGCTTATGAGAC
>JAITAT010000147.1 GCA_031283975.1 Synergistaceae bacterium | reverse complement strand
CCGAACTCCGCCAGAAATCCCATGATGCCCTTCGGCTGGCGTATCATCATGAACATTATCAGTATTCCGTATATTATCTGGTCGACGCCGGCCCCGAAGTGGGACAGATATGTCCGCGTGTACTCCTGAAGCGGTATCAGCACCGCGGCCCCCAAAAACGGCCCCCAGAAAGTCCCCATGCCTCCCAGAATCGTTATCAGCACGAATTTCATCGACATGTCGAGTGCCATCGTCATGGGAGGGTCGACCCTGTAGTTGTACTGCGCGAAAAACGCGCCGCATATGGCGGACAAAAACGCCGATATCGCCATTGCCGCGAGTTTGATGCCGGTGCTGTTGACGCCCAGGGATTCGGCGGTCTCCTGTCCTTCCCGGACCGCCCTCATGTAATAACCGAAGCGCCGTTTTTCAATGAAGCGCACGGCGCCGAACACCAGCACGAAGAGAGCGGCCGCTCCGGTGTAGTAGCCGGTTTTGTCGCTCGACCACAGAAAATACCGCCATGAGTCGTCCATTATGGGGTAGTCCAGCCCGAGCGCTCCGCCTATCCAATCCCACACCATAAACAGTCTGCTGAATATCTCTACGATCGCGAATGTGGCTATGGCGAAGTAATGGCCCCTGAGTTTGAAGCAGGGCCAGCTCACGATCACGCTCACCGCCGCCGCCAGTGCGGCTCCGGCGAGCGTACCGAGCCACGGTGTGGAATGATACGTGACCATCGCCATCCCGGCTCCGTAAGCCCCTATTCCGAAAAACACCGAATGACCGAACGATATCTGTCCGCAGTAACCGCCGAGTATGTTCCAGCTCTGCGCCATACTTGCGTAAAGAAGGACGAGCACCAGGACGTGAGCGTAAAACGCGTTGCCTATGGCGCCCGGAATGACGGCGAGCGCGGTGAGCGCCGCCACGAGACCGTACCACAGCCGGCTGGATATCTTGCTTTTTTCTCCAGTCATGCCCGTCACCACCCGAAAAGGCCCTTTGGACGCACCAGAATGACGGCCAGATAGAGGGCGAAAACCGCGACGTATTTCACCACGGGAGCGATGTAAAAACCGGCGAAAGATTCCACCAACCCTATCAGGAGCGCGGCGAAAAGCGCCCCGGGAATGCTTCCGAAACCTCCGAGCGCCACGACCACGAACGCTATGAGACTGAAAAGCGCTCCAACCTCGGGAAACACGGGGAGATACGACGTCATGAATCCGCCCGCTATGCCGACGCACATTCCCCCGAGACCAAACACGAGCGTAAAGATACGTTCGGTGTCTATGCCCATAAGTTCCGCCGCCTCCGAGTCCATGGCCGTCGCCTGTATCGCCCATCCGGTTCGCGTGTGTTTTATGAGATAATACAAGGCGCCGAGAACCACAACCGAAAACAGCGCCGTGACCAACTGCGGAACGGGAACGCGGGCGCCCATGAAACGCACGACCTTATCGCCCAGCGCGGTTCCGCTCAAGAGCCTGAAATTTGGCGTAAACCTGTTGAGACAGAAATTTTTGAGAAATATGGAGAGCCCGAACGTGGCAAGCAGGGGCGCCATAGCGGCTTTGCCGATACAGCGTCTCACCACCAGTTTATATGAGAGCGCGCTCAAAAAGAACAGGAACGCTCCGGTGAGAACCCACGATATCATCGGGTCGATCCCGGCCAGGGCACCCAGCCAGTAGCAGGCGTACATAGCGACCATCAAAAATTCTCCGTGCGCGAAATTGATGACGTCCATGACGCCCCATATAAGACTGAGACCGGCCGCCACCAGCCCGTAAATTGCCCCGTTCATCAAGCCGTCCGCGAGAACCTGCGTAAAATCAGTCAAGAGCAGAGCCTCCGTTTCAAAAGAGGCCGCGGAAGGAATCTGCGCGGCCCCGTGAAATCTTCGTCAGTGGTTGTTTCCGCCGTACCGGATTATCTCTTGTCCCACGCGGGGAACGGGTACGTAATCTGCGCGTCCGCGTAGTTCTCCGGGAACACCGTTCTGTATTTGCCGTCCACTATCTGGGTGATGACCGTGAAAGCCTTGTTGTTCTGCCCGCCCGGATCGAATGCCACCTGTCCGGAGAGGGACAAGGGCGACGGGAAGGTTTCCGTGCGGAGAAGCTCGACCACTTTTTCGGTGTCAAGGACGCCGGCCTTCTCTATGGCCTGAGCCAGCACATGCAGACAGACGGCCTCTTGAATTGAGTCGGAATCCAGCGGGAATCCGGTCTTTTCGCGGTATATCTCCTGCGCCGGGAGCGCCGCCTTCATGTAAACCTCGGCTATTTCCGGCGAATAACCCATCCCGCCCATGTAGAAGTTGCCGTCGGCGCCGAGTTCCTTGTTTATGGAGGGGTTCTGGTATCCGGTGCAGTAGTTGATGAATATTTTGGGAACCCAACTGCTCTGCTTCATGGTGCGAACCATGAGAGAATAGTCGCTGCCGAGCGCCGCTCCGAATACCGCGTCTGGATTGGCGGATTTGAGCGTCTGGACTTCGCTGTTCATATTGGTCGCTCCCACAGTGAAAGGAACATCGGCCACGACCTGGAGGCCTATCGCGGCGGCTGCTTTTTTACCCTCCTCGGCGGCGTGTTTGCCGAACTCGGAGTTCTCGTACAGCAGACCGAGAGTCTTGATTCCGGCGGCCTTGTTTTTGTTCAGGTAATCAATGTAATCTATGAACTCCTTCGACTCGATGCCGTCGGTCGCCGCCGTCCGGAAGAAGTAGCTGAAACCGCGTTCGGTGAGCTCCGCGGAGCTGGACGCGCCGCACAGGAAAATCTTCTTGAGACGCTCGGCGACAGCGCTCGCCGGTTTGCTGGACGAACTGTTATAGCTGCCGATCACCGCGAATACTTTTTCCTGATTGTAAAGACGCTCAGCCTCCGACTTCGCTATGTCGGGCTTGCCCTGATGGTCGGCCGCGACTATTTCTATCTTGTAACCGTCGAGCAGGCCCTCTTTGG
>JAITAT010000004.1 GCA_031283975.1 Synergistaceae bacterium | reverse complement strand
TTCGCAAATAATTTATAGAGGCATATGGGGTGAATTTGAAACAATGACTTTACGGTGGCAAGGGGACAAAATACTCTATATCAATGGAAAACAATATTTTGTTAAGCAGGGAGATCTATGACGAGTAAAACACAAAATGCAAAAAACGATAGATATTTGTTATGAACGACAGAGCGATGAATTTTTTTTGACATAACCCTCAACTATCTGTATAGTATGTCTTTCAATAAAAGCCATTTACAGGGGAAGGGACGTGAGGATGGGGTTGAAAGAGAAGATCCAGCTTTATGGCTTCAACAACCTTACGAAAACGTTGAGTTTCAACATCTACGATATCTGTTACGCGAAAACAGAGCGTGAGAAAAAAGACTATATCGAGTACATCGACGAGCAGTACAATTCCGACAGGCTGACCGGCATATTACTGAAAGTCACGGAAATAATCGGAGCATACGCGCTCAACATATCCAAGCAGGATTACGACCCCCTTGGCGCCAGCGTCACGCTCCTGATATCCGAGGAGATGGTTCCCCCGGATCAGATGGATCTCTCCTGCAACCAGTGTTCATTCATCCGCGACGTCACGCGCGAACATTCCCTGGGAGATATCGTGGTCGCTCACCTGGACAAGAGCCATGTGACGGTTCACACATATCCCGAGTTTCACCCCAACAACGACATAAGCTCTTTTCGCGTGGACATCGACGTGTCCACCTGCGGCAAGGTCTCGCCTCTCAACGCGCTCAATTATCTGATCGGCTCGTTCGATTCCGACGTGATCACGATGGACTACAGGATACGCGGCTTCACTCGGGACATCGACGGCAGAAAATACTACAAGGATCACGAGATCAATTCCATCCAGAACTTCATCGACGAGGAGACGCTGACGAGATACGACGCCATCGACGTCAACGTGTATCAGTCGAATATTTTCCACACAAAAATGATACTGAAAGAGATATCGCTCGCCAACTATCTCTTTAACGTCGATCCCCGCGAACTGACGCCCGAAGTCCGTCTCTCGCTGAGGGAGATGATAAACAAGGAGATGCTCGAAATCTATCACGGAAACAACATATACTGATGGAACAGACCTCGGCGCCGCTCCACGAAGCGCTCGAAAGATACAGAAACGACCGCGTCGTTCCGTTTGACGTGCCGGGACACAAACAGGGGCGGGGCACGCCCGAACTCACCGCGTTTCTGGGACGGCAGTGTCTCTCCGTGGACGTAAACTCGATGAAACCGCTCGACAACCTGTCACACCCGACTTCGGTCATACGCGACGCGGAGGCTTTGGCGGCTGAGGCGTTCGGCGCGGACAGCGCGTTTTTCATGGTCGGGGGCACGACGTCGGCCGTTCAGGCGATGATAATGAGCGTCTGCAAATCGGGCGATTCCATAATAATTCCCCGCAATGTGCATAAATCCGCGATAAACTCGCTCATTCTGTGCGGCGTCAATCCCGTTTACGTAGACCCTGGCATCCACTCCGGGCTCGGGATATCGCTCGGAATGGACCCCGCCGGCGTCGAGGAGGCGATACGCGCGAATCCGTCCGCCAAAGCGGTGTTCGTCAACAACCCGACCTATTACGGGATATGCGCGGACCTGAAAAGAATAACCTCCGCCGCCCACTCCGCGGGCATGGCGGTGCTGGCCGACGAGGCTCACGGGGCGCACTTCTACTTCGGAGACGGCATGCCTCCTTCAGCCATGTCGGCCGGCGCGGATATGTCCTCGATAAGCATGCACAAGACCGGCGGCTCGCTCACGCAAAGCTCGCTGCTCGTGATGAAAAGGGACAAAATCTCCCCCGACTACGTCAGAACCATCATCAACCTGACGCAGACCACGAGCGCGTCCTACCTGCTCATGAGTTCGCTAGATATCGCCCGGAAAACGCTCGCCACGGAAGGGCGCGGCATATTCCGCGGGGTGACGGAACTCTCCGGGTACGCCCGCAAAGAGATAAACGCGCTGGGAGGCTATTACGCGTTTTCTGACGAAACGGTAAATGGGCGCGACGTCGCGGCTTTCGACACGACAAAACTGTCGGTGCACACATTGAAGATCGGGCTCGCGGGAATAGAAGTCTACGACACGCTCCGCGACGATTACGGAATACAGATAGAATTCGGCGACATGGGAAACATGCTGGCGATAATATCCGTCGGCGACACCCCCGGCAATATAGAGCGTCTCGTGTCGTCGCTGTCGGAGATTAAACGGCTCAAAGGCAGGGAAGGGCTCGATCTGTGGAATCACGAATACGTCGCCCCAGTAGTGCGCCTGTCCCCCAGGGAAGCGTTTTACGCGGACAGGGAACCCATTCCTGTCGCGTCCGGAGAGGGGCGCGTTTCGTCGGAATTCGTGATGTGCTACCCGCCTGGCATACCGATACTCGCCCCAGGCGAACTCATAACCCGCGAGGCGCTCGATTACGTCTTATACGCGAAAAGCAAAGGCAGCCTCCTGATGGGGCCGCAGGACATGACGCTCGAAAATATCTTCGTAGTAAAATAACGGACGGGAGGAACGAACATGGAGCTCTGGTACACGGAAGAACATACCCCCACGGTGCGGTTTTCGATAAAGGTGCGCAAACATATTTTGAGCAAAAAGTCGCCCTTTCAGCAGATAGACGTGTTCGACTCCGAGGAATTCGGCAGATTTTTCACGCTAGACGGCCTGATGATGGTGACGGAGAAGGACGAATTCATCTACCACGAAATGATCGTTCATGTGCCAATGGCCTCGAACCTTTCGATTAAAAAGGCGCTCGTCATAGGCGGAGGAGACGGGGGAACGGTGCGCGAACTGACACGCTATGGCGCGATCGAACACGTCGACATGGTCGACATCGACGAGATGGTAGTAAATATCTGCCGCGAATACCTGCCGTTCACTTCGAGCGCTCTGGGCGACGCGAGGGTTCATCTTCACTTCGAGGACGGGCTCAAATTCATAAGAAGCCGGGAGAATTTTTACGACCTCATCATCGTCGACTCGACTGACCCATTCGGCCCAGGCGAAGGCCTTTTCACCCGCGAATTTTACGGCAACTGCCACAAGGCCCTCGCAGAAAACGGGATTTTAGTCAATCAGCACGAAAACCCGTATTACGAATCTTACGCGCTCTCCATGCAAAGGGCGCATTCCCGGATAAAGGAGTTTTTCCCCGTATGCGGGGTCTATCAGGCCCACATACCCACATATCCGTCCGGTCACTGGCTCTTCGGGTTCGCGTCCAAAAAAATCGACCCGCGCGGAGACCTCCGAGCCGACGCGTGGAACGCGCTCGGAATAACCACGCGGTATTACAACACCGACCTGCACGCCGGGGCGTTCATGCTGCCGAATTACGTCAAAGACCTGCTGAATCGTGCGTGATGACCGTGGAACGGAACGCGTTCTCCTTCATAGGCTGCGGCGCGTCTTACGAGGACGCGAAAACCGTCCTGTTCGGAGCGCCGTTCGACTCCACCACGTCTTTCAGGCCGGGGGCCCGCTTTGCCTGTTCGGCCATGAGAACCGAATCCATCGGCATCGAGACTTACAGCCCGTATCAGGACGGCGACCTCGATGATTTGAGCGTATTCGACGCCGGAGACCTGGAACTCCCGTTCGGAAACGCCGAACGCTCTCTCTGCGTCATTGAGAATTTCTGCGCGGGCGTTTTGGGCGACGGCAAAACGCCCGCGATGATAGGAGGGGAACATCTCGTCACCCTCGGCGCGGTCAGGGCGGCCGTCTCCCGCCATCCCGGCCTGTCTGTCTTTCATTTCGACGCCCACGCCGACTTTCGCGGCGATTACATGGGGGAATCGCTCTCACACGCGACCGTCATGCGCCGCGTATGGGATCTGCTCGGGGACGGGAAAATTTTCCAGTTCGGAATAAGATCCGGCGACAGGGATGAATTCGATCGGGCGCGCGGGCATGTCAAAACGGAGCGTTTCAAAGCGGAGACGGTAAAAGACCGGGCCGCCGAAGCCGCCGGCGGCCCGGTATACGTGACCGTCGATCTGGACGTCCTCGACCCGTCCGAGTTTCCGGGCACCGGCACGCCGGAGGCGGGAGGACTCTCTTTCACGGAATTGCTCGCCGCCATTCTCGGTCTGTCGGGAAGCAAAATTGTCGGCTTCGATATATGCGAACTGTCGCCCCACTATGACCATTCGGGCATATCGACCGCCGTAGCGTGCAAAACGCTGCGGGAGATGCTGATAGCTTTCAGCGGCCGGGCTTTATAGGGGGTATCTTGATGGCGAGTCGCGAAATAGCGGCAATTTTCACGCGGGACGGCTTCACGCTCGACGGCGTCCCGACATCGAACGAAAACTCTTTTTTCGAACAAAACCTGCTGGACGATTTCGCGCGCGACAAATTCAGCGCGCTGTTTGAATTTGGCTTCACCCCGAAAAACGAGCTTTATTCTCCGTCCTTGGCTTATCTGCATTATATTTCAGCCCTTTTCGCCGAATCTCTGTCCCGCGACAGCGACATCGAGATAACGAGAAAATCATCCCCGCCCTCTGAGGAGACAAAACTCGGCATACTTCGCGCCGTCCCGTACGCCATAGGAATCGAATTCGTCGGCGCCGACTGGATAGACGAAGTATGGCGCGGCTTGAGCGCCGTTTTCGACGGCGATATGGCGCGCGGCTCATACACGGCGGAGGAATACCTGCGGGGCAAAAATTCGGCCATAAACGTGGTGGGGCGCGTGTTCTTCCATCTCGTCGAAAATAAAAACGGAGACTCCCCATTCGCCTTTTTATCGACATACAGCACAGGCAGCAGAGAGAAGGTGAGCCACCTTCCGCTCAAAAACGCGCTCTTGGAATACAGGGAGGAGCAGGACAAACTGCTTGCCCTTCTGTCGACAGTCAGCAAAACGGCCGAGGCGAGCGAATTCATCTCCGGGCTCGTCGAAAGCGGAGAGCTGTTTTCTCCATTGAGGTTCGACGCCGAAGAGGCTTATACGTTTCTCAGCGAGGTTCCGCTGTACGAGGAATGCGGCGTGGTCTGCCGCATCCCCAACTGGTGGAAGAAACAGGGAAGGATCCGCGTCTCGGCGTCGGTGGGCGAACGCCCGCCCTCGGTGATTGGTTTGGACGCCCTTCTGTCGTTCGACCCTGCCATATGTCTCGGCGACGACTCCATATCGAGGGAAGAGGCCGAGGCTCTCCTTGCGCGGACGAACGGGCTGTCTTTTATCAAAGGCAAATGGGTGGAGGTCGATCACGACAGGCTCAAAGCGGCGATAGATGCCTTCGACAGGGCGGCGGAGATGGGAAACGTCACCTTTGCCGAGGCCATGAGGATGCAGCTCAACGCCGGAGGCGCGTCCGGCGCCGGCGCGCTGCCCGAGGTCGAGATAACGAACGGCGAATGGCTGACCGGCGTCAGAAACACGCTGCTCGAACCCCTGAAAATCGGCGATTTGCGCGCCGGAGAGGATTTTCGCGCCAAACTGCGGCCCTATCAGCAAACCGGTCTCAACTGGCTCGGACAGATGAAAAGTCTCGGTTTCGGCGCTCTGCTCGCTGACGACATGGGACTCGGCAAAACCGTCCAGATTCTGGCGCTCCTCGAATATCTGCGCAAAAACGAGGGCGCGAAAACGCTGCTCGTCATACCGTCGTCTCTTTTGAGCAACTGGACGAACGAAACAGCCAGGTTCGCGCCCCGGCTCAAATACACCGTCATCCGCTCGTCCCGGGACGAACTGGATACAGGCGGCGCCGACCTTTTCATCACTACTTACGGAATGGCGGCCCGGCTTGAATCGCTGAAAAAAATCCAGTGGGACCTGATAGTTCTGGACGAAGCGCAGGCTGTCAAAAACGCCGGGACAAAACAGGCGCGCGCGGTCAAGGCGCTCAAATCGACCTCAAAGATAGCCATGACCGGCACGCCCGTCGAAAACAGACTGTCCGATCTGTGGTCCATCTTCGACTTCCTGAACAAAGGCCTTTTGGGAACGGCCAAAGAGTTCGGCAATTTCACAAAGGCCCTGAAAGACGACATCAAGGGTTATTCGCGGCTGCGCGACATCGTGAGCCCGTTCATCCTGAGACGTCTCAAAACCGACAAGTCCATCATAGCCGATCTGCCGGACAAGATCGAGGTCAAAGCGTTCACGGAACTGACGAAAAAGCAGATAGTCCTGTACAGCGCCCTGGTAAAGGACATAGAACGCGGGATTTCCGAAACGTCTGGAATAGCGCGCAAAGGACTGGTCCTCTCTAGCATAATGAAGTTCAAGCAGATATGCAACCACCCCGACCAGTATCTTGGTCAAAGCGCCTTCGACGTCTCCGAAGGGGGCAAGTTCGAGAAACTCGCTCAGATTTGCGAGACGATAGCGGAAAAGCGCGAGCGCGTGCTAGTTTTTACCCAGTTCAGGGAAATGGTCGACCCGATAGCGAAATACCTCGAAGATATCTTCGGCTGCAAAGGGCTTTCGATGCACGGGGGAACACCGGTGAAAAAAC
>JAITAT010000250.1 GCA_031283975.1 Synergistaceae bacterium | reverse complement strand
AACCCGTGCGCCCGTTCCTCTTTATCTCGCTACCGCCGCAATTTTTATAATAATGAATTACCTTGGGATGAGGATACTCCGTCGTGCGGAGTACAAGTGGCGCATCCCGGGTTTTGGAGGTTCGCAGCATGGATAACGCAATTCTGAGGGTACGAGACCTGAGCAAGCGCTTCGACTCGGAAGAAGTCCTTCGCGGCGTATCTTTTGAGGTGTGTAAGGGAGACGTGAAAATATTCATCGGTCCTTCCGGGACTGGGAAAAGCACGTTGCTGCGCTGTCTGAACCGGCTGGTGGAACCTGATTCCGGGCAGATATGGCTGGGTGATGAAGAAATCACCCGCGCGACCGACATTGACGGCGTCAGGCGGCGCATGGGCATGGTCTTTCAGAATTTCCACCTCTTTGATCACCTGACTGCGCTCGGGAATGTCGAGATAGGACTGATAAAAGTATTGAAGATGCCGAAACGCGAGGCAAGGGACTTCGCCATGTCTGAGCTTGCCAGGGTAGGAATGGATCGTTTCGCGGACAAATACCCGGCGGAACTGTCCGGCGGCCAGGCCCAGCGGGTGTCGATAGCAAGATCTCTCGCCATAAACCCGGAGATTATGCTCTTCGACGAGCCGACGAGCGCGCTTGACCCGGAACTGACGGGAGAAGTTCTGGAAGTAATGAAAAAACTGGCTTCCGGTGGCATGACGATGCTCGTCGTCTCCCACGAGATGGAGTTCGTATACTCCGTCGCAAGCGAGGTGCTCTTTATGGAGGGAGGAGTGATCGTCGAGCGCGGAACACCCTGCCAGATAAGGGAAGGGAACGCGCACGGCAGACCCTGCGATTCGAATCCGCGGGATTCGTCGAGATCGTTCCCGCGGACGAAGGCTTTTTTGAAGCGCATCAATGGATGATTCTCTGCGCTTTATCCTGCAAGACCTGAGCGCTCCGCTGCTTCAGGGAACTATCGCATCGCTGAAGCTGATTGTCTGTTCAGTCCCATTCGGACTCCTATCGGGTTTCTTGGTCGCTGTGGGCTGGGTTTACGGGAACAAAGCCATATCAAGGCTTTGTAAGGCTTATGTGTTGCTTATCAAAGGCACGCCGCTCCTCATACTGCTTTTCGTTATCTATTTTTGTCTGCCGTCGCTGGGATTGACGCTTTCTCCGTTTGCCGCTTCGGTTACGGGGTTTATCATGTGCAACGGAGCTTACAATTCGGAATACATCCGCGGCGCGATATTATCCATCCGCACCGGCCAGTTCGTAGCCGCCAGATCGCTTGGGATGGGACACTTGCAGGCGATAATCTCGATCATACTCCCTCAAGCAGCCAGGCGAGCCCTTCCGGGCTGTTCCAACGAGATAATTTACCTGATAAAATATTCATCCTTAGCCTATATACTATCTTTCATCGAACTTACGGGCGCGGGTAAGATGGCAGCGACCCGCTCTTTTCGTTTTACCCTTGTCTTTTCGGTCGTAGGGTTCGTTTATCTTGCGATGGTTACGCTCGCGTCGCTTTTCTTCATGTGGCTTGAGAAAAAGTTCGCCGTACCCGGCTTCGAGATCGATCGTAATTAACGGCCGCGCGCCCATGAGCGAGACTGAGGGCGCCGCACCCGCCGAAGAGATATTTCCCGAACCCTTGTCTGGGACGGAGTTCCAAATTCCGCTCAGGTCTCAAACGATAAAGCCGCCGAATATCGTCCGGCGGCTTTATCGTTTGTTTTTCGCCGTTTTTATCTTACGGAATAGTCCATAGCGGCGAGGTGCTGATAATAGCGCCACTTCAATTGGAGTTCTTTTTCCTCTTCGGCGAGCAGTTCCGCCGCGGCCGCCGGATCGGACTTTTGAAGCGCCTTGTAGCGAACCTCGTTATAGATGTAGTCGCTCAGAGGAAGAGTCGGATTTTTACAGTCGATCGAAAGCGGGTTTTTGCCTTCCGCGACGAGCAACGGGTTATATCGCATCAATATCCAGTGACCGGAATCGACAGCCTTCTTCTGCTGTTCGAGACCGTGATTCATTTCGATGCCGTGGTTAATGCAATGGCTGTACGCGATGATTATGGACGGGCCGTCGTAAGCTTCGGCCTCGAGGAATGTTTTTACGGTGTGCGCGTCGTTCGCGCCCATCGCCACGCGTCCAACATACACGGCGCCATAGGACATAGCCATGAGAGCGAGGTCTTTTTTGCCCATCTTCTTGCCGCCGGCCGCGAATTTAGCGATAGCTCCGCGAGGCGTGGACTTGGACATCTGCCCGCCCGTATTGGAGTAAACCTCGGTATCCAGAACGAGGACATTGACGTTGCGCCCGCTCGCCAGCACATGGTCGAGACCGCCGTAGCCTATGTCGTATGCCCATCCGTCGCCGCCAATGAGCCAGACGCTCTTTTTGACGAGAGTATCGGCCAGGGTCAGGAGTTCAAGCGCGTCGTTCGATTCCATCCACGACAATTTTTCCTTGAGAAGTTCCACCCTGTCGCGCTGTTCGTGAATTTCTTTTTCGGTCGTCTGACCGGCTTCGATAATCTGTTTCGCGAAATCGGCCCCTATGTCGCCGGACAATTTCCGCAGCAATTCAACCGCGAACTCTCGGTGTTTGTCGAGCGTGAGCCTGTAGCCGAGGCCAAATTCGGCGGCGTCCTCAAACAATGAATTGTTCCACGCCGGCCCTCTGCCGTCTTCGTTGACTGTCCACGGCGTCGTCGGCAGGTTGCCCCCGTATATCGAACTGCACCCTGTGGCGTTGGCTATAAGAGCCCTGTCTCCAAAGAGACTGGACAGCAGCTTGACGTACGGAGTTTCTCCGCACGCGCCGCACGCGCCCGAAAATTCGAACAACGGATGAAGGAGCTGCACGTCTTTGACGGACGAGTGGTTGAGTTCGTTCCGATTTACATCGGGAATGCCAAGGAAGAAATTCCAGTTTTCCCTTTCCGTCTCGCGCAAAGGGAGTTGTTCCGACATGTTGATCGCTTTCCTGGAGACATCGGCCTTACTTTTGGCCGGACAGTTGTAAACGCAAAGCCCGCACCCTATGCAGTCTTCCGGAGCGATCTGAACGGTGTACTTCATTCCCGCGAAATTTTTCCAGTTGGCGTCTTTCGATTTGAAGGCGGAAGGCGCGTCTTTCAAAAGTTTGCTGTCATACACCTTGGCGCGTATCGTCGCGTGGGGACACACGAGAGTGCATTTGCCGCACTGGATGCAAGTATCGGGATCCCAGACCGGTATGTCGATAGCTACGTTGCGCTTCTCGTACTGCGAAGTCCCCGTCATGTAAGAACCGTCTTCCGGCATGGCCGATACCGGGAGCGAGTCTCCCTCGTTTATTATCATCGGGGCCAGCACTTGACGGACGAATTCCGGGGAATTTTCCGCGACCGCGGGTCTCACGTCGAATTTCGCGGTCGGCTCCGCCGCGGCCCGCACTTCGAACAAGTTGGCCAGCGTCGAGTCTACCGCGTCGATATTCTTTTTCACAACCTCGTCGCCCTTGCGCCCGTAGGTTTTCTTTATCGATTTCTTTATGGCCGCTATGGCCTCGTCCTTCGGCAGCACGCCGCTTATCGCGAAGAAGCATGTTTGCATTATCGTGTTGATGCGACCGCCCATTCCCGTTTCCTTCGCTATCGTGACCGCGTCTATGGTGTAAAGTTTGATTTTTTTATCGATTATCTGTTTCTGCACCTTGAACGGAATATGATCCCAGACCTCGTCCTTGCCGTACGGGCTGTTTATGAGAAGCGTCGATTCCGGCACGGCGTTTTTCAGCATATCGTATCTCTCGAGGAACGAGAACTGATGGCACGCGATGAAATTAGCGTGATGTATGAAATAAGAGGCGTATATCGGATTGGGGCCGAAACGCAGATGGCTGGTGGTGATACCGCCCGATTTTTTGGAGTCGTATTCGAAATAGCCTTGCGCGTAATTGTCGGTATCCTCGCCGATTATTTTGATGGAATTTTTGTTCGCGCCAACGGTACCGTCGGAACCAAGCCCGTAAAAAAGGCAGCGTACGCACTTTTGATCCTCAGTCGTAAATTCGCTGTCGTATTCGAGACTGCTGAAGGATATATCGTCCTCTATCCCCACGGTGAAGCCATTTTTGGGTTCCAGCCTTATCAACTCGTCGTAGACGGATTTCACCATCGCCGGCGTGAAATCCTTGGACGACAAGCCGTACCGGCCTCCGATGACCGTCACTTCGGGACGGATTGACAGAGCTTTTACGACGTCCATGTACAGCGGTTCGCCGGGAGCGGCGGGGTCTTTGCAGCGATCGAGGACCGCCACGGAGTTGACGGTCGCCGGCAGGGAGTTGAGGAACGTGCTTACGTCAAACGGACGGTACAGGCGCACAATGAGCAGGCCCACGCGCTCTCCTTGTGATACCATGTGTTCCACGGCTTCACGGGCGACGTATTCGCCGCTTCCCATCATCACGATAACGCGCTTCGCGTTGTGCGCTCCAAAATAGTCAAAGAGATGGTAACTGCGTCCGACGCGGGTGGCGAATCTGTTCATCGCTCTTTGTACGGTGCTGGGCATAGCTTCAAAGTACGGCGTACAGGCTTCGCGCGATTGGAAGAACGTGTCGGGGTTCTGCGCGGTTCCGCGAAGTTCCGGCCTGTCGGGCGAAAGACCGCGGGCTCTGTGTTCGAAAACCAGCTCGGGGTCGACGAGCGCCCTCATGTCGTCATAGGTAAGCGCTTCGACCTTCATCACCTCGTGGCTGGTACGAAAACCGTCGAAAAAGTGCAGTATCGGCACCCGCCCCTCGAGCGCGGCCATCTGCGCGATGAGCGCCATGTCCATGACTTCCTGCACGGAACTGGAACAGAGCATCGCCCATCCGGCAGAGCGCACGGCCATGACATCGGAATGATCGCCGAATATGGAGAGCGCGTGAGTGGCCACCGTGCGCGCGGAAACGTGCATAACCGTGCCGGTGAGTTCCCCCGCTATCTTGAACATATTGGGAATCATGAGCAAGAGACCTTGAGACGCCGTAAAAGTAGTGCCCAAAGCGCCGGTCTGGAGGGCCCCGTGATACGCGCCGCTCGCCCCGGCCTCACTCTGCATTTCCACCACGCTTGGGACGGTTCCCCATATATTCGGGCGTCCTTCAGCGCTCCACTGGTCAGCCCATTCGCCCATATTGGACGAAGGGGTTATGGGGTAAATGGCTATTACCTCGTTGGTTGCGTGAGCAACGTAAGCCGCGGCTTCATTGCCGTCGAGCGTAACTTTGGTTCTCGTTGACATGGTCTCGTTTCCTCCCGTGAATACCCGAGG
>JAITAT010000172.1 GCA_031283975.1 Synergistaceae bacterium | reverse complement strand
TTTGAATTTTTTCCCAAGGCTGATGAGTTCGCCAAGATGTTCCTCCTCGAAATCCCTCGCTTCCTGTGTGTCGTAGATCTCGGAGAGGAGTTTGTAAAAACCCATATCCTCCCAGAAATAAGGAATTTCTCGATTCATTTTTTCTCGGGCCATCGTTACGATTCGTTTTGCCTCCCTGAAACTCTTGTCGCATGACAGCAGACTGCCGGCCTGGCCGCCCACGCCGATATCCAGTTCGATTCCGAAATGTTCCGCCGCGTTTCTTTTCACCAGGGCAAAATTTTCCGCGAGCGTTTTTTTAATCCTTGCCCATCTGTCCTCCGGGGTTTTCAGGATGAACGCCATACCATCCTCCATCGCGGCGCAGGGCACATTTTTGCCTTCGATTCCGTTCATTATCGATATCAGGGTTTCGCTCACGAAAGAGTTTTTCACGTTTGCCGCGCCCGCGAACACCACCGTATGCCTGCCGTTCATATCCCATCCGAGGCCGCGGGCGCGGTTTTGAATCTCGGAAGTATGCTTGAAGCGCTTGTACAATACGTCGAGGACGAACTGGTTTACGGCGCCCCGCGCGAGCCTGCGGCGTTCGTTCTCCCAGCGGAGACACCGCGTTATCGCTTTTTTGGCGTACATCATCGCGTCCGAGTCTTTCGCGTCCGAGATCTCCCGTTCCGTGAAAAGATAGCCTTCGATCGTCCGCGTCTCCCCCGTTTCGCTTTCGGAGGGGCGGCTTCTAATGAACTCGTGCGGGTATTTTTCGATCAGAACGCCGAGCGGAAGGGCGCGGGCCGTTTCTTCAAATTTTCCCCTGCCCGAGACTATACGCAGTTCTTCCTCCGCCGAAGTGTCGGCGAAGATCGCTCCGCTCCCGATGCGTTCGCTGAAGAGCGTCAGCGTTTCTTCCAGCGAATCCGAATCCAGGAGCCGGCTCAAAAATATTTGATCGTCCCTGTCCGGCGCCCTCAGTTCGGAGCAGCGCTCCTCGGCTATCGCTTCTATAATCGTCTTGATGATGTCAGTATGCGCGTAATGAAAAGGGATGCCGATCAGCGGGAAATTGAGCCTTTCCGCGGTACGAATCACATCCTGCGGAAGCCTTTCGACGAACCGCCCGATCTTTACGCCCAGTCCCGCGGCGCCGCCCCGTTCCGACATTTCGATGAAATCGCGCAGTCGTTCGGGGCAGTCTTTGAAAATATAACCGGAAGTCAGCAGGAATTCGCCGCCAAACAGCCACCCCTCGACGTCGAGGGTGTCGGCGACGCAGACGGTGCGAACCTGCCGTGTGGAAACACCGCTTCCGCCGGCGTGTATCACGAAGTCGGAAAAATGTCCGCGTTCGAGCATTTGCTTCAGCGTCATCGACAAGCAGGCAGCCTCCCCTCAAATCCCGCGCAGCGACTTAATTCTCTATCTTGTCATTATAGTACAAATATTTTATGAATTAATATCCGTATGCGATAAAATTTTTATGACATAAGATTTTCTTTGTCCGATAATGAAATATTAATGATTTTTTTCTTACATTGAAATGATGATTATTTCAGCGGCGCTCGTTAAACTTTAACAATTACGCGAGGAACCGTCAAAAAAATTCGGAGGTGATATTTTGTTCTCGATCGGAATGGAGCCCAGAGACGAGTATATGAGTTACGAACTCGGCAAGGGCGCCCTGGCTCTCGCAAGAGACGTGATGCTGGTAAAACCCGGAGAAAACGTGGTGATAACGGCCGATTCGTGTACGGACCGCAGGGTCGTCGAAAGCGCGGCTACCGCTGTTTTTGCCATCGGCGGCAAACCGACCACCATTTATTATCCCACCGCGCCGAACTCGTGTATGGAGCCGTACGCTCCCATAGCCGCCGCCGTCGAGAAAGCGGACGTCTGGATGGAATTCGCGTATTCGTACGTCATGCACTCGCCCTGTTTCCGCGCGGCTTTGGCCGCCGGGTGCAGATATATCTGTCTCACCGGCATGGACGCGATGATGATGGTGCGGACGATCAGCTCGATCGATTACGGCCTTGTGATCGAACTGGGCGAAACGCTTCAGCGTATCGTTCAGAACGCCGACGAAGTCGTAGTCAGAAATCCTTCCGGCACCGACCTGAAAGGATACAACAGAGGCCGCAGAGTGCGGCTTTCCGGCAAAAGGGCTACTGAAAAAGGATACCCCGTCATGCTCGCCGGTCAGATATCCTGGAACCCGATAGAGGAGACGATTAACGGCGAACTCGTGTTCGACGGAGCCCTGTGGCCGCCGCTCGAGCTGGGCGGATTGTCGTCGCCCGTAGCTATGACGCTGAAAGACGGGCGGGTGGAAAATATCAGGGGGGGCCGCGACGCCGAAGTGTTCAAGCGGTGGCTGGAGGGTTTGAACGACCCTGAAAACATGTACCGTCTCGCTCATTTCTCGCTCGGCTTCAACCCCGGCGTGACCGCTATAACCGGGCGCATTGTCGAGGACGAGCGCGTTTTCGGATGCGTCGAATTCGGCATAGGCAGCCAGGGAAAATCGATCATGGGCAAAGAATGGGCGGCCGCGGGTCACACGGACGGCATAGTCCTGAGCCCGACGATCGTTCTCGACGGGAAACCTTTGGAGGAGGGCGGGGTATACGTGCATCCCGAGGTAAGAGAGATATGCAAAAAACTCGGCGTCGCGGGTTACTGAACCAAAGCCTGATATTTACGATAATCACAAATGAACGGAGGAATGTTGCAATGAGGAAAGCTTGTTGGTGTCTTTTCGCGGTGCTGTTGCTTATGTGTACGGCGTTTGGCGCTTTCGCGGCTGAGGACGCCGGAAGGATATTCAGGACGACGAACACCCTGATGCCAAAGTGGGATCCGGCCGTAGGTTCCGATTACGCTTCCGGGGCGTCAATCATCAATCTTTACGACCCCCTTTTGTTTCCGACCGGGGACGGGGGCGTCAAACCGTGGGTGGCGGAGAGCTGGACCATCTCGGAAGACGGTCTGACGTGGGATTTCAAGATTCGCGACGGCATCAAATTTCACAGCGGCAACCCGCTGACCGCGGACGACGTGGCCTATTCGATGAAAAGGCTTCTCTCGATAGGCGAGGGTTACGCGTATCTTTTCTACGCTTATGTGGATTCCGTGGAGGTTCTGGACGAACGCACCGTGCGCTTTCGCTGCAAGACGTCGTACGGCCCGCTTCTCAACTCCCTCGTCCGCTTTTTCATAGTGGATAAAAAACTGCTGGAAGCCAATTACGCGAAAGAGGGCGATTACGGGGAATTCGGCGACTACGGCAAGGCGTTTCTGCTGGAGCGCGACGCGGGCTCCGGGCCGTATAATGTGGACGATGTGAAAACGAACATATCGGTCGGCGGAAGCATATTCAGGGATTACTGGGCCGGTTTCGGCGAGAACGTGCCGGAGAAATTCATATTCTACGCTTCAAACGAGGCCGTCACCGTCAAGACCATGATGAGCCGCAGGGAACTCGAGGCGTCGGACCACTATCAGACGACCGAGAATATTCGGGCGATGCTCGATTCCGATCCGACGCTCGCCACCGCGCACAACTACACGGGCGGCGGGGTGAACCTCTGGATGAACAACCAGAAAGCGCCGGCCGACGATCCCAAGATCCGGGAGGCGATAGGTTATCTCGTCGATTACGCCACGCTCTGCTCCCTAATTCTTCCCGACTCGAAGCAAAAGAAGAGCATAATCCCGTCGAACTCGTTCGGATATGAAGAGACGTTCGCCCTCTCTCTGGATATGGAAAAAGCCAAGGCGGCGATCGCCGCGTCGAAGTACGCCGATTCCATCGCGCGGCATCCCGTCGAGCTTGTATGGAACTCCGAGTCGGCGGACAGGGAAAAGATAGCGTTGATGATACAAGCCGCCGCGTCTCAGATAGGGCTTACCGTGAACATTATCGAATTACCATGGTCGACGATAGTCGCCAACTCCGCGAAAGTCGACTCATCTCCGATGATGTCAATAATCTCGATAACCCCCGTCACATCGGACTCGGCCGCTCAGTTCGTCTCCCAGCTCCGTTCCAAGACGGCGGGTACGTGGGAAAATATGAACTGGGTAAACGACAAGACGCTGGACGCCATGATCGACTCCGCGATAACCATCGTCGACCCCGAAAAGCGGGCTGAAGCCTACAAAGCGATTCAGGAATACTGCGCGGAGCGGTTCACGTTCATTCCTCTGACGGAAACCCCGGAGCGAATCGTCTATCAGGCTTCATACGTCGAAATGAATCCTCAAATCGGCCTTCAGGGTTACTCCTTCTATTTGAGGGACATAAAGGTGTTTCCAGAGAAGCGCGGCAAATAACGAAAAACCCGACAAAACCAAGAGGGCGGAGCCGGTTTGGCTCCGCCTGGCAGCTACGCCGTTCCCGCGCGGTTTTCGGACAAATGATGGAGGTATTGATTTGCCGTCTCTTTTTGCGACAGTTTTGAAAAGGCTAGGTTGGGCGATAGTAGTGTTGATCGGATTGTCTGTATTGATATTTTCCCTCATGAGGATAATTCCGGGTGACCCGGCGCGCCTTGCCCTCGGCCCGTCCGCCCCCGAAGAAGTCGTCGAGCGGTACCGCGCGCGGATGCACTATCTCGAACCGCTGCCGGTTCAATATTACTTCTGGCTTCGCGACGTATCGAAGGGCGATTTCGGAACATCCACCGTCACCAAAAGGCCCGTTACCAGCGACCTCGCCGAGTTCCTGCCCGCTACGCTGGAGCTGGTCATTTGGGCGGGTATTCCGCCGATTTTCTTCGCGCTGATCCTCGGAGTGCTCGGCGCCATGTACCGCGACCGATGGCCCGATTACCTGATTCGTTTCGGCAGTTATATTATCATCGCGACTCCGACTTTCGTCTGGGCCGTGTTGTTTTTGCTCGTATTCGGTTATTGGCTCCCGGTTCTCCCTTCGATAGGAGGGCGGCTTTCCATGGGAATGGAAGTGCGTACCGTGACCGGTTTGATGGTGCTGGACGCGCTCATCGCCGGGCAGCCTTCGGCCGCGTGGGACGCTTTCGCGCATCTTCTTCTGCCGGCCCTCGCGCTGTCTTTGGGGCATACCATGCAGGAAGCGCGGCTGACGAGGTCGTACATGCTGGAAAACGAAGGCAAGGATTACATTACGATGATATCGTCGCAGGGTGTGCCGAGGAAAACGATAAATTTCAAATTTCTCCTGAAACCGTCCGTAATCCCCACCGTTTCGATAATGGGTCTGGATATTGCGGCGATTTTCGGAAACGCTTTCCTGGTCGAGACGATATTCAATTGGCCGGGAATGTCGCGTTACGCGATGGGAGCCATACTCGGCAAGGACATCAACGCCGTCTGCGGAGTGGTGCTGATTCTGGGCGTGATATTCATCACGACGAACCTGCTCGTCGATATCGTCGTGATGATTCTCGATCCGAGAATGCGCCAATCGCGCTCGAAATAATCGCTGGAGAGGGTCGAAGAATGTCGGTTGATAAAAAAACTTTGAAACGGTACTGGTTGAAATACTCACAGAGCGGAATCACGATCATCGGTCTCGTCATAGTCGCCGGTTTTATATTCCTCGCCCTGTTCGGAAAACATATCGCGCCGTACCCCGATCACATCGGTTCTTTCGTGGACTTCGCGAACGCCAGTAAACCGCCGAGCCTCCGGCATGTTTTCGGGACAGACCTCATGGGGCGGGATATTCTGAGCCGCATAATAGGCGCTTTCCGCAGCACGCTCCTCATGGGAGTCATCGTGCTGTGCGTGTCGGCTCCCGTCGGTTTTATAGTGGGAGTGGTTGCCGGTTACAACAAAGGCTCTCTCATAGATACGATTCTGATGCGAATAACCGACATTTTCCTCGCCATCCCGCCGCTCGTCCTGGCGCTCGCTATCGCGTCCGTTCTCGAACCGAACATGACGAATTCGATGCTTGCGATTACGGTAATGTGGTGGCCGTGGTACGCGAGATTGTCGTACGGCGTCGCGTCGTCTCTCCGCGCCGAAAATTTCATAATTTACTCGCAGCTCGTCGGCGCGAGCGCGCCTCACATAATATTCAGAGAGATTCTTCCGGTCTGCCTGTCCTCGATATTGACGAAGATGACGCTCGATATGGGGTACGTCATCATAATGGGCGCCACTCTCAGCTATGCCGGGCTGGGCGAACAGGCGCCGAAACCGGCGCTGGGGAGCATGATTTCACAGGGGGTCAAATACATGCCCGCGCAGTGGTGGTTCACCGTTTTCCCGGCGCTGACGATAATCCTGATAATTCTGGGGTTCAATCTTTTCGGCGACGGCATAAGCGGCATGTTGGGGACTGACGAGAAATGACGCGGGACGGCGAGAACGGCATGAACGATCCGCTGCTGGAACTTTCCGACATGTCAGTGTCGTTTGACGTGTACGGGCGGAAGTATCACGTCCTGGACGGAATTTCGCTCACCGTGCGGAAGGGAGAGAGGATAGGGCTGGTGGGGGAGTCCGGCTGCGGCAAGACTTCCACTTTGAAGGCGATACTGCGCGTTCTCCCGAGAAACGCCGTGATCAACGGAGGCACGGTTTCGTTCTCCGGGAAGGACGTTTATAAAATGTCGGGACGCGAACTGGACAATATGAGGCGTCTCGGCGCGGGAATGATTTTTCAGGATCCGTCGAGCGCGCTCAACCCGGTTTTTACGATCGAGTCGCAGTTTTTGACGGCGCTTAGATATTCGCTGCCTCCGAACACACCCAAACATGAACTGTACGAGAAAGCGGCGCGGGCGCTGGAGAGCGTGATGCTTCCGGACTCCGGCAGAATTATGAAAAGCTATCCCTACCAGCTTTCGGGCGGCATGAAGCAGAGGGTCTGCATCGCCATGACTATCGCCGCCGGGCGCGAACTGATGCTTGCCGACGAACCGGGGACGTCGCTCGACGTCACGATACAGGACCAGATTCTCCGGCTGATAAATCAGCTTGTCCTGGACGGCAATATAGCGGTGATAATGGTTTCGCACTCTCTCGGCGTTATCAGGGAGTCCACGGGTTACGTGAATATCATGTACGCCGGAACCGTCGTCGAAAGCGGAAACACGGAGGAGGTTTTCAAAAACCCGGCGCATCCGTACACCGTCGCGCTGATGGCCTGTGTTCCGAAGCTCACGGGAGAGGACCTCTCCAAAGGAATCCCCGGCCGGGTTCCGGATTATTCGCGGCCTCCCTCGGGGTGTCGTTTTTCTTCGCGCTGTAAATTCGCCAAAGAGATATGTCTGGGGACAAAGCCGCCGAGGATCGAAATTGCGCCGAATCATTTCGTGAGTTGTTATTTTGCGGGCGAGGTAATCTGATGGACGATAACATTCTCAGGATCGACAATCTGAAAAAATACTTTCCTCTGAAGGGCGGACTTGTGGTCAAGGCCGTCGACGGCGTGAGCCTCCGTCTCGCCGCCGGAGAGACGCTGGGGCTCGTGGGCGAATCCGGTTCAGGCAAGAGCACGATCGCCTATGTGCTGATCGGAATGTACGAAGCGACGGACGGCAGAATAATTTACAAGGGCGAAGATATTTCGCGCGGCGGGCTTCGCCGGACGCTGAAACAAAAGAGCGAAATGCAGATTGTTTTCCAGGACCCCGGCTCGTCCCTCAACCCAAAACGGACCATCCGGCAGAGTCTGGCGGTTCCGTTGGCGGTCCATTCGAAAAATACGCCGGGAAAAGACCTCGACAAAAAAATCGAAGGGCTGCTCGATGAGGTCGAACTTCCTCTGGATTTCGCCGGCAAATACCCGAGCGCGCTCGGGGGAGGAGAACGCCAGCTCGTCTCCGTCGCCCGCGCTCTTGCCGCGAACCCGTCCCTGATAATTCTGGACGAGCCGACATCAGCGCTGGACGTGTCGATTCAGGCGAAAGTCATCAGCAAACTCATCGACCTGCAACATGAAAAGTCCCTTTCTTATCTTTTCATCACGCACGACCTCAGCCTGATGCGAAACGTCGCGGACAGGGTGGCTATCCTTTATCTCGGGAGATTGTGCGAACAGGCGCCCGCGCCGGAGTTTTTCCAGAACCCGCTGCACCCGTACACGCAGATGCTTCTATCCTCCATTCCGGTTGTGACGCCGGAAGAGGAAAGCATGAAGCCGGCGAGGATACGATCTTCCGGCGAGATTCCCAGCCCCGTAAACGTTCCTCCCGGCTGCGCGTTCCATTTGCGTTGCAGAAATAAAATGCCGATATGCGAAACGGAACGTCCTTTAATGAAAACGGTGACCGAAGGGCACGAAGTATGCTGTCATCTGGATTTCGAGAGATGAAAAAATCGGCGCGTGATTTCGCGGATATAAATTTCGAGGATCAAATAAGGGACACGCGCGAGATCATCAAAATCCCCAGCGTGTTCGACGAAGAAACGGCTTCCCCAAAAACTCCCTTCGGAGCTGGCGCCGCCCGGGCGCTCGAAGCGTTTTTGCGCGTGGCCGAAAAGATGGGTTTCCGAGTTAAAAATATCGACAACAGCGTCGGATACGCGGAAATCGGGGAAGGGGAGGAACTTGCCGGTATACTGGCCCATCTCGACGTCATGCCCGCCGGGCGGCCGGACGACTGGAAATATCCGCCTTTTGACGCCGTAGTCGAAAACGGGACGCTCTGGGGGCGCGGCGCCGTCGACGACAAGGGTCCTGCGATGGCCGCGCTCTACGCGCTCAAAGCGCTCAAGGACGCGGGGGTGAATTTCACGCGCCGTTTCCGGCTCATACTCGGACTCGACGAGGAAAACGGTTCCCGGTGCATCAAGCGCTACAACGAAACCGAGGAACCGCCGGTTTTCTCGTTTTCTCCCGACGCGTCGTTCCCCGTGGTAAACGCGGAAAAAGGAATCTTGCGGCTCGTACTCACGAAGCGCTCCGCGAATGAAACGAGCGCTGAGGAAATATCCCTGCTCGCGCTGAACGGAGGAGACAGGTTCAACGTCGTTCCCGACTACGCCTTCGCGTTCGTAAAGTGCGGCGCGGAATCGCGCGGGCGTATAAAGAATATCCTCGAAGGAATGGCCGTTTCGGAAAAAGATGGCGGTATTCTCGTCGAGGCGCGCGGAACGGCAGCCCATGCTATGGAGCCGGAGAAAGGAGACAACGCCGTACAGAAAATTTTGCGGCGTCTGAAAGAAGTGGATTTTTGCGCCGGCGACGCGGAAGCGGTCGGTTCGCTCTGCGAACTGTTCGGGCACGGGATAGGCGGGGAAGGTCTCGGGATAGCGTCGGAGGACGAAATATCGGGGCCGCTCACATGCAATACGGCGTCGGTCGAAACGCGCCCCGGCGATCGCGCGGGCAAAATTTTCAAGGTAAAACTGGACATTCGTTATCCCGTGACGCTGGATTCGCAGCGATTGATCGAAAATATCGCGCGAAAAGCGGAAGATTCGGGGTTCGAACCGGAAATCGCGACGCACAAACCGCCGCTTTACGTTCCGAAAGACGATTTTGTCGTCAAAACCCTGCTCGACGCCTACGAGAGCGTGACAGGCGACCGCCCCGCGCCCGTCAGCATGGGCGGCGGCACATACTGCCGTTTTATGCCCAATTCGGTATCTTTCGGCCCGGTATTCCCCGGACAGCCGGAACTGGCGCATCAGGCGAACGAACGCATCCAACTCGAAGACCTGCGCAAATGCACGCACATCTACGCCGAGGCGCTCCTCCGTTTCAACGAACGCGTAACCGCTGATTGGGATCCAGCCTCACACTGTACGCATACATTAAATGACGTCACAAAGCAAAACCCGAATTAAACAAGGGCGCGGGAGTTTGCGGCTTTGTCCTCCGTTTTCACGTCACATTTTGTTTCGCGTATTTTCCCCTATTGAAAAAACTTCCCCGTTGATGTATAAAGTATAATGATCAGACCAAAGGAGCATAAAATGGAGCCTGTTGTCAGACCGGAGCGCAAATATGAAAAGGTGGTCAACGCGATAAAGAACGCCATATCAGGCGGAAAACTGGCGTATGGGGACGCTTTGCCGCCCGAGAGAGAGATGATAGACCAATTCGGCGTGAGCAGAGGCTCGCTGCGCGAGGCTTTCAGCGTCCTCGAACTTCTCGGTCTCATCGAGAGCAAACCGGGGTGCGGGCGGTTCGTCCGAAGCCCTCAGGCTTTTCAGGGTTCCGAGGCTCTGCCGCTGGAGGGTTCGGCCGTGCTGGAGCTGATGGAGGCGCGCCGCATACTCGACCCCGCCATCGCTTCCGAGGCCGCTCATAGAGCGTCTCCGTCAGACATGACGAAAATACGGCGCGTGCTGTCATCCACCAAAGGCGGGCTTGACGACGTGACGCTCCGGGCGCGGTCGGATTACGACTTTCACCTGGCGATGGCCGAGTCCACCCGCAACTTCATCTTCGTGAACATCGTACGCATGGAATTCAATCTGATCATGGCGACCCACGAGCAAATATACGGGATATTGGAGGACAAAAGCGTTTTCGTGAACGAGCACGAGGAACTCTACGAGGCCATAGCGATGCACGACCCGAAGCGCGCGGCGGGCGCCGCGTCGCTTCACATAGACAGGATATACCGGACGCTTCTCGGCGCTTACGCCATGAGGCAGCCGTAACAAAAAATGGGAGGAATGCGTGCATGAAGGAAAAAATAAGAAATCTGCTGCCGGAGATCGAGTGGATCATCGACAAAAACCTGCGGGAAAAAGTCGTCGCCAGCTACGAGGACGCGCTTAAAACAGGAGGCTGGGAACCGGAGGACATGGAACGCATCCCCTTCACGCTTCTCATCCCCGATTGCCCCGCGTCGTATCTGACGCACGTCAGGGGCGTCACCAGAATGGCGAAGCACGCCATGGACGAATTCAACGCGCTCTACGCCAAACCGGACGGCAAGTTCAAGATGGACAACGACCT
>JAITAT010000110.1 GCA_031283975.1 Synergistaceae bacterium | reverse complement strand
ATTTCCAGAGCGCGAAATCGAGCGGCTGCCGTTTGCGTTCGTCGACGTCGACCCTCGCGCCGGACCGCAGATCGTCGAGGCTCTGTTTCGACAGTTTCCCATACCGCGGAAACGTATCCACCTCGAAGTAAACATCCCCTCCGGCGGCATACGCATGACCACGTTCTATCAAACGTTCTATCATCTCTATGATCGACGTTATCTCCTCGGTCGCCCTGGGGTTGAAAGTCGCCCTCTTGATCCCCAGCGCATCGGCGTCCTCATAGTAAGCGGCGATGAATTTTTCGGCCAGTTCCTTAACCGATACGCCGAATTGCTCGGCTTTCTGTATCATTTTATCGTCGATATCCGTGAAATTTTGGATGAAGGTGACTCCAAACCCCTTGGATTCGAAATATCTTCTCAGTACGTCAAAAACTATGAACGGTCTCGCGTTTCCTATGTGGAAAAAATCGTATACTGTGGGACCGCACGTATAAAAAGCGACATGCCCGGGTTTTTGCGGCTCGAACGGCTCTTTCAATCCGGACAAGTCGTTATGCAAATGCATATTCAAGCGGGGTTGCACCTCCTGATGTATTTGATAATCTCAATGCAATATCTTATACTATAATTAACTGTGGTGCTATACTGTAAATATATGTATGTTATTTGCAGGCAAATACCGCGGCGAGGACGGCTTTGAAACGCGCTTATGAAAAGAGATGATTTACTTAAAATGATAAATCGTTTTCCCGATAAGCCGGGCGTTTATATAATGCACGGGGAAGATGGGAAGGCAATTTATATAGGCAAGGCGAAATCTCTTAAAAAAAGGGTGTCATCATATTTCAATCACGCCCGGTTCGCTTCCCCGCGTCTTTCCAGGCTCGTGTCCGATATCGCCGACATATCCACGATAAGGACGGAAAACGAGGCCGAGGCGATGATTCTCGAGTCAAGGCTCATCAAGTTATATCAGCCTTTCTTCAACGTCGAACTCAAAATGGGCGAACGTTATCCGTTCATAAAAATAACGAATGAGGATTTCCCCAGGACGGTTGTGACGCGCCACAAACAGGGGGACGGAGCCGTTTACATAGGCCCGTTCGTTCACGCCGGAAATTTGCGCGGTCTCATGCGCATAAGCGAGAGGTATTTCCCGCTGCGAACATGTTCGCTTCAGCTTGTATCGGGCAAAATCCGCCGGGAACGTCCGTGCATGAGATATACGCTCAGTCTCTGTCTCGCCCCTTGCGCCGGTATGTGCGGCGAGGCCAAGTACAGGGAAAGGGTCGCCGATCTGGCGCTGCTCCTTCACGGCAAGGGAGCTGACCTCGCTAACCGGCTCCACAGGAGGATGGACGCGGCGGCGGCCGCAATGGAGTTCGAGGAGGCGGCGCATCTCAGGGATACCATAAGGGCGATATGGCGGGTCAACCGGCAGCGTCTCTCCACCCCCGCCATGGCTGAGGAAAACGAGAACGACTGGACGCCGCTGAAAAAACTTCAGGAAACGCTCGGTCTCAGGACTCTCCCGTGGAGGATCGACGGATTCGACATATCGCATACCTCAGGGGAACACACCGTGGGGGTGGCTGTGGTTTTCGAGCAGGGGATAGCGAACAGCTCGCTTTACCGGCGCTTCAATATGAAAACCGTGGAGGGAATAGACGATTTCCGGTCAATGGAGGAAACTCTCGTCCGCAGATATAAGCGCTGCATCGAATCCCAGGAACCGATGCCTCAGCTCATAATGATAGACGGCGGTCCCGTTCAGCTCGAATTCGCAAGAGCGGCGCTCGTCTCGCTGGGGTTGGATAGCATACCCGCCGTCGCGCTCGCGAAGAGAAACGAGGAGATTTTTCTTCCCGGACAAAACGAACCTCTCAGGCTGGGGCTCGACGATCCGGGGTTGAAACTGCTGCAGAGGGTCCGCGACGAGGCCCACAGATTTGCCATAACGTCGCACAGGGCGGCGAGGAACAAAAAATTTTCGAAGAGCGCGCTTGAAGATATTCCGGGAATGGGTAAAAATAGAGTAGCGCAGCTTTTGTCCAGATTCGGCAGCATAAGAGCCATAGCCCGCCTGTCGGAGGAAGAGATTGCGTCGGTGCCCGAAGTGGGGCCGATACTGGCAAAACGCATTTCAAAGGCGCTGGATATATCGGAGCCGAGGCAATAGCGGCGTGGAGGTTGAATTTTTTTGGTGGCGTCGACCGGCACAAAGATACACGAATATTATATGAGAATGGCCCTGTCGATGGCACTGAGGGGAACCGGGCGTGTCAGCCCCAACCCTCGGGTGGGCTGTGTCATCGTCGATTACGGCTCGCGCGGCGGCAGAGTTGTCTCGTGCGGATACCACAAGAAGTACGGGGACGCTCACGCCGAAACGAACGCGCTGCGAAACGCGGGCGGATCCGTGGCGGGAATGACGGCGTATGTATCGCTCGAACCGTGCTGTCATACCGGGCACACGTCTCCGTGCTGCGACGCGCTGATAAAAGCCGGCGTTTCGAGAGTGGTCATAGGCATGTCCGATCCCGATCCCAGGGTATCGGGGAAGGGAATCGCGGCGATGTCGTCGGCGGGAGTCGAGGTGATCCAGCGGGTACTCGAAAACGAGTGCCGGCGGATAAACAGGGGATTCGTCAAGAGAGTGACCGAAGGACGGCCGTGGGTATCGATAAAGGCGGCAATGTCGCTGGACGGCGATATCGCGCTCGCGAACGGGGAGAGCAAATGGATTACGGGAGGACCCGCGAGACGTCTGGCGCATTTGATGAGGGCTGAAAACGACGCCGTTCTGGTTGGCGTTGGGACGGTTCTCAAGGACGACCCGATGCTTTCGGTAAGGGATTCGGACGGAGTTTCTCCGATGAAATCGGTGGTTGACAGAGATCTGAAAACCCCTCCCGAAGCGCGCGTTTTGAGCGAAGGCAACTGCGTTATCTTTTCCGGCCCGTCTCCCGATGAAAGTAAATTTTCCTCTCTTTTGTCCCGGGGGGCAAAGATAATCAAAATGGAAACCGACGCCGAAGGGCGTATTCCCCCGGGCGGTATACTGAGGGAATTCGCTTCTATGGGGGTGAATAATCTGTTAGTGGAAGGCGGAGCGGGGCTCGTTTCATCGTTTGTAAAAGCGCGGGCCGCGGACGAGTTTTCACTGTTCGTCTCCCCTAGAATCATGGGAAACGGCATAGGCGCGTTCGGAGGATTGTCGTTCGAACTGATGAACGGGACTATACGCCTGAAAGACGTCAGATATCGAAAAATAGGGGAAGATTTCTTGATAAAGGGGGTTCCCGAGTGTTCACGGGCCTTGTAGAATGTATTGGAGCCGTAGTTACGGCGTCCGGCGTGTCGGACGGCATCGCCGAAATAGCGATACGCGCGCCGTCCATAGCTTCGGAGATCGCGCCGGGCGAATCGGTCGCCGTGTCGGGAGCTTGTCTCACCGCCGTTGGCGCGGAGGGGGAAGTCTTTCGCGCTCAGATGATGGAGGAAACGCTGCGAGCGACCCGCCTCGGTTCTCTGAGGCCGGGCGACAAAGTGAACCTCGAACGGGCGCTGAAGGCCGGCGGCAGGCTCGACGGACACATTGTTCTGGCACACGTGGACGAAACGTCTCCCGTCCTGCGGATCGAGACGCGCGGGAAATCGCGTAAAATATGGATCGCCGCATCGGAGAATATCTCATGGGGGATTGCCCCGAAGGGATCCGTAGCGGTGGACGGAGTGAGTCTCACCGTCGTAGATTCGGCGGGAGGAGAATTTTCTGTAGGTCTGATACCGGCCACACTGAGCGAGACTACGATGGGGCTCGTCGAAGCCGGGGATACGGTGAATATCGAAATTGACGTAATGGCGCGATATGTCGCGCGGTTGTCTGAAAAAAAACCTCCGAAAGCGTCGCCCCAGAGCGTCACTTGGGAAAAACTGACGGAATACGGATGGTAATCGAAGGAGATTGTAAAATGGGAAATGATGGGGATGAAATTCGTCTGAATACGATTCAGGAAGCCATTCAGGATATAGCTTCCGGTAAAATAATTATAGTTGTGGATGACGCCGACCGCGAGAACGAGGGCGATATGATCGCCGCCGCCGAAAAGTGCACGGCGGAGCGCATGAATTTTTTTGTGAAACACGCTCGCGGTTTGGTATGCGCGCCCCTTTCCCCCGAAATAGCCGAACGTCTCGGCCTCGGCTTGATGGTGGAACACAATACCGATATGCACGGCACCGCTTTTACCGTGTCGGTAGACGCGCGAGAGGGTACTACAACCGGTATTTCCTCGGAAGAAAGGGCCGTCACGGTGCGCAAACTGGCCGATCCGTCCGCCGTTCCCGGAGATTTCAGACGCCCGGGGCATATTTTTCCGCTGATAGCACGCCCTGGAGGCGTACTGAAGCGCTCCGGCCACACGGAAGCGGCCGTCGATCTGACGAGGATGGCCGGATTGAACGGCGTCGGGGCGATATGCGAGATATTGAACGACGACGGAACCATGGCGCGCCTGCCTCAATTGGCGGGGTTCGCCGCGGCTCATGATCTCAAGATAATATCGGTCGCGGATCTGATAAGATACCGGCTCGGCCGGGAAAAGCTCGTCAAAAGGGAGGTATCGGTGAAACTTCCAACCGAATATGGAACCTTTGACGTTCACGCTTACAGGTACGCCGGAGACGACGACGACATCGTACACCTGGCGTTAGTCAAGGGCGACGCCGGCTCACTGGACGACGTTTTGGTGAGGGTACACTCCGAATGTCTCACGGGAGACACGTTCGGGTCGCTCCGCTGTGACTGCGGACAGCAGCTTCACAGTTCGATGCGCATGATCGAAAAAGAAGGCTCCGGCGTTCTGCTGTATCTCAGGCAGGAGGGCAGGGGCATAGGGCTCCTGGCCAAACTGAAAGCATATAAATTGCAGGAACAGGGGCTGGACACTCAGGACGCCAACTTAGCGCTCGGTTTCCCGGCCGACCTCAGGGACTACGGAGTCGGAGCGCAGATATTGGTCGATCTCGGAATAAAGAGGATAAGGCTCATCACGAACAACCCGAGAAAAATGATAGGGCTGGAGGGATACGGGCTTGAAATAACGGAGAGGATCCCTCTTGAATTTCCCCCAAACGAGCACAATGAAAAATATTTGCGGACGAAGTGCTGTAAAATGGGGCACGTCCTGCATATATAATGAAACGGTCTTCTTAAAAAATACGACGGAGGTTTGACGAATGAACATGAAGACGATACAGGGTTCTCTTATAGGCTCCGGTCTGCGGTTCGCCATAGCGGTGTCGCGTTTCAACGAGCTGATCACGGGGCGTCTCCTGGACGGCGCGGTTGACGCGCTCACAAGGCACGATGTCCGTCATCAGGATATCGAGGTTTATTGGGTTCCGGGCGCTTGGGAGCTTCCTCTCATAGTCAAGGAACTCGCCCTGTCCGGAAAATACGAGGCAATAGTGGCTCTCGGAGCGGTCATACAGGGCGATACGCCTCACTTCGATTACGTCTGTTCCGAGACGTCCAAAGGGTTGGCGAACGTGTCGATGGAGCAGAGAGTGCCCGTGGGATTCGGAGTGCTGACGTGTTCCAATCTCGAACAGGCGCTTGTCCGCGCCGGAAGCAAAGCCGGAAACAAAGGAGTGGAGGCCGCTATGTCGGCGCTTGAAATGGCGAATCTTCTTTCTCAGGCCCGCAAGTCCGCAAAAGGAGACGGCAACTGATGCTCGATCCGAAATGGATTAGAGAAGCTCCCGGCGCCGTAAAGGAACTGCTGGAGTCGCGAAATCACGCTTTCGACCTCGACGCGCTTTTGGCTCTGGACGCGAGGCGAAGGGAAACTCTCATCCGCGCGGAGGAACTAAAATCCATCCGCAATGAAGGCTCGCGCCGTGTCGGCGAGATCAAAAAAAGCGGCGGCGACGCGTCTTCGCTCATGGAAAAAATGAAAGAGGAAGGGGAGCGGATAAAGGAACTGGACGCCGCTCTTTCCGAGATGGAGAAAAGTTTCCGTGAACAGCTGCTGCTTATGCCGAACAGGATTCACGAGAGCGTGCCCGTGGGCCGCGACGAAAGAGATAACGCCGAGATCGAAAAATGGGGAGAGCCGAAAATTTTCGATTTCGAACCGAAACCCCATTGGGAATTGGGCGAGACGCTCGGAATAATGGATTTCGAAACGGGCGCCAGAATGGCCGAGAGCAGATTCACCGTGCTAAAAAGAGAAGGCGCGCGGCTCGAACGCGGATTGATCAATTTTATGCTCGACCTTCACACAACAAAACACGGATACACCGAAATAATGCCCCCTATTCTCGTAAATTCTTCCACGATGGAAGGGACGGGCCAGCTCCCAAAATTCGCCGACGATCAGTATAAGTGCGCCGGCGATGACCTGTGGCTCATACCTACGGCGGAAGTCCCCCTTACAAATCTTCACTACGGCGAGATACTCCAGGAGAGCGACCTGCCGCGCCGCTATACGGCATACACCCCCTGTTTCAGGAGGGAGGCCGGAACTTACGGCAGGGATATGCGGGGAATGCTGCGGCAGCATCAGTTCGATAAAGTGGAGCTTGTGAAACTGTGCGCTCCTGAGACGAGCTACGAGGAACTCGATTCGCTTCTCGAAGCCGCCGAGGAGGTTCTGCGAATTCTCGGACTGCCCTACAGGGTGGTCGTCCTCTCCAGCGGGGACATAGGCAACGCTTCCTGCAAGACATACGACATCGAGGTATGGCTGCCCTCTCAAAAGTGTTACAGGGAGATAAGCTCGTGCAGCAACTGCGAGGACTTCCAGGCGAGGCGGATGGGGACGCGTTACCGCGCCAAGGACGGGCGCATACGTCTGGTTCATACGCTGAACGGTTCGGGAGTCGCCGTCGGAAGATGTCTCATCGCTATCATGGAAAATTATCAGCGGGAGGACGGAAGCATAACGGTTCCCGAAGCTTTGAGGCCTTTCGTGGGCGGAATGGAGAGCGTGAACGCGCGGCGAGGCGCGTAACGGCCGTATGGGAGCGTTCTTTTTTTCGAGTCCTGATATATGGTTCCTGAAAACCTCGCTCGTCATAGTGTCCGTGGTCGTCGCTTGTTTTTTCACGCAAAAATTTTTCAAACGCGATCTCGAAAGGGATCAATATTATTATCTCAGGGATATCAGCCTTATCGCTTCGTGGGCCATTTGCGGAATATGGACTCAGAGCAGCCCCATGAAACTGGTGATAACGGCCGGCGTCATAGCGGGGCTGGTCGGTTTCTGCCAGAAGGTCGTCAAGAGCTGGGATTTGCGCTTCTGTTATCTCGCCATAGGATTCGGCGTCGCCGTGCTGGGGCCCCGCATTACGTTCATAGGGCGGCCCGACGGCGAGTTTTTATACTGGTCAAGCACAGCCACCATATTAGCTTTGAGTACGCTGTGGATGGGTTTTTTCCCGATACTCTTCCAGGAACTCGACGAAATACCGGGCATGGGCGGCGGGCTGATACTCGTAAGCTGGGTGCTGATGGTCATAGTGACGGCGATGTCCAGCAGAGGGCCGTCGGACGCCCTGATGATGTCCGTGTGCGGGCTCGCGCTGATAGCCGTGTTCTGGACGAGGCATGTGAACGTATACCGCAGGCTGGGTACGCCGCTCTCGGCGATGTGGGGAACGCTGCTCGCCGGCACGTCGATGCTCGGAGCCAGCAAAGGAGTCGCGTTCGCTACGGTGATGATACTTCCCCTCGGGCTTTTGGCTATACCAATAGTCGAGACGTCACTCAGCATTCTGTCGGCCGCATTCTCTCCCAAGCCGCTCGGAAACATGATACTTTACAGAAAACTGGTCAGGAGCGGGATAGATCATCCGGTGGCCGTGTTCCTTGTCACGGCGGTCTGCGGGGTCTGCGGCGGCTCTATGGCGCTTCTTCAGATGAAGGCGCTCGATCCGCTCTCGCTCGTCTCCGTCATAGTGCTGGTGTTTCTCGGGTTTCACGTCGCGCTGTCCGGAACGAAAGACACCGAGATGACATCTCCGAAGCGCCCTTCGCTGTGGGGGGTGACTGTGGATAATTTTTCGCTCGACTACGCGCTGGGAAGGGTGGCGGGGTGGATATCGTACGGGGATCTGCCGCAGATGATAGTCACGCCTGATGCGCTGGCGGCGCTCAGAAGCAGAAGCGATAAAAAATACAGCGCCATAGTCTCGAAGGCCGGCCTAGTCCTGCCGGACGGGACGGGTTTGGTGTGGGCGCTGAGGTTTTTGGGTTTTAAGATTCATGAGCGGATTCCCGGGATAGATTTCGTGGATAACCTGTGCCGAATCGCGCCGGGGCACGGTTGGTCGTTTTACTTCTTCGGAGGACGCCCGGGAGTCGCCGGCAAAGCCGCGGAGCGTATGCGCGAAAAATATCCGGGCCTTATCGTGAAGGGCGCGCGAAGCGGATATTTCAAGCGCGATGAAAATGAAATCATTTGCGGCGAGATTCGCGAATCCGGGGCGCAAATACTTTTGGTCGCCCTCGGGGCGCCGAAACAGGAATACTGGCTCTCGGACAATATGAAACGCCTGGGCGGTATAGTGGGGATAGGGGTGGGAGGCAGTTTTGACGTTATGTCCGGAAGACTCAAAAGAGCGCCCGTATCGTGGAGAAAACTCCATCTCGAATGGCTTTACAGAACGATTCTGGAACCGGCGCGCTGGCGGCGCGTCCTGAAATTGCCGGTTTTTGTGGCGCTGGTTCTGCTGAAAAAAATCAGTCTCGATTTTTGGAGACCTCGCGTTTAACGGATTTTAAATTATTTTTGGAGAGAGGGCATCGCTATGAAAATGGATAAGATGTTAAAACAGGTACAAAAAATGCAGGCGCAGATGACTCTGGCTCAGGAAGCGCTCACCAACGAAACGGTCGAAGGTTCGAGCGGCGGAGGAATGGTAGTGGCGAAAGCCAACGGACAGGGCGACGTCATTTCCATATCCATTTCAAAGGAAGTGATCGACCCAAACGACGCGGAGATGCTCGAAGACCTCGTGTTATCGGCGGTAAGGGAATCCATACGGCTTTCGAGGGAACTGGCGGAAAAAAAACTTGGCGGCCTCACCGGCGGAATGAGTATCCCGGGGCTTTTTTGATTGAATCTTCCGGGTCCGCTCGAACGTCTGATAAACCTGTGGGGCAAATTCCCCGGCGTGGGGGAAAAAACAGCCCGCCGCATGGTTTTTTTCATGCTGAGTCAGGACCCCGGATGGGCGCGCGCCATGGCGAGCGCAATCGTGGACGCGGTTGACAAAGTGAGGGCCTGCGAGGAGTGCGGGGCGATAACGACAGACGACGTATGCGTTATATGTTCGGACAATTCCAGGGACAGGAGAAAAATTTGCGTGGTCGAAACGCAGGAAGATTGCGTCGCAATGGAGCAATCCGGCGTCTATAGCGGGTTGTATCACGTTCTTGGCGGCAAATGTTCGCCCCTGGACGACGAAGAAATACCAAAAGAAAGTCTCGACCTGCTGAAAAAGCGTATTTACAGGCTTCCGGCGAATGAGGTAATTTTGGCGCTGGATCCGCGCATAGAGGGCGATCTGACGGCTTTTACCGTTCAGGAGGCGCTGAAGGGAATGGGCGTAAGAATTTCACGGCTTTCATACGGCCTTCCCGTCGGAGGAAGTATCGGATATGCCGACAGGGCGACCCTGCATGTGGCCCTCGAAGCCAGAAGGGAGATGGAAGAAGAGGAGGATTGACGGGTTCGAGCAATCAAATTTTTGAAGGAAGGAGAGATTTGTGTGAGTGAAAGCGGAATCAACGGCATCCTGAAAATAGCGGTTCGAATCATTATGACGATCGTATTCGGCATAGTCGGGTACCAGGTGGCACTGTTCACGTTGGAACTGAAATTCGCATGGATGAAAAATCTTCCGAATGAATACATCTGGGTGGCTTTTTCCATACTGTTTTTTGCTCTCTGCGGTTTTATCGCAACTCATTTTGTATGGTGGACGCTGAAAAAAACGGGACAAATTTTCGAGAACATGCTTCAAAACGTCTCAATACCTGACATAGTCGCGGCCATCTGCGGGCTTATAGTGAGCCTGCTGCTGGCAAACCTCATCGCCATACCCTTTATATTCATCAACATTCCGGGCGTTGGTTTTTACATAACAATAGCTCTCAACATGTTTTTCGCTTTTGTTGGCATCAGGGCGTTTCTCAAACGGAGGGACGACGTCTGGGGTATGATATTGGGCATAGTCGGAAAGAGCGGCAGGATCACCCACAGGCGGGCAAAGGGAATTCCTGAAGCGATGGCGCCGCGCTTCGAAGCCGGAGGCTATTCGATCCCGCTGGAACATTCGTGGGCCTGCGAAAAAGTCCTCGACACGAGCGCGCTCATAGACGGACGTATCCTCGATATCGCCAACACCGGGTTTCTCGAAGGAAACCTGACTTTGCCGCGATTTGTCCTTACGGAACTCCAGGGAGTCGCCGACTCCTCGGATCCGGCGCGGCGCACCCGCGGCAGAAAGGGCCTGACTGTGGTCTCGGAACTGCAAAAAATAAAGGCCATGGTCGTCAGCATAGTCGACGTTAGCATGAGAGAACTCAAACGCGACAAAGTCGACGAGGCGTTGGTGGAACTCTGCAAAAAAATGGGCGCTAAAATTGTGACTACGGATTATAATTTGAATCAAATAGCGCGCATAGAGGGCGTAAAGGTTTTGAACGTCAACGATCTCGCCAACGCAATGAAACCGCAATTTCTGCCGGGCGATATGGTCAAAATCGATATCATCAGGCCGGGCAAGGAACACGGACAGGGAGTGGGATATCTGGAAGACGGCACGATGCTCGTTGTGGAGGACGGAGAGGATTTCATAGGCGCCACGTCCGACGTTGTCATAACGTCCATGCTCCAAACCTCCGCCGGAAGAATGGTGTTCGGTAAAATCAGGCGATGAGCGGTCGCGCCCGTCACTCCTGGTCATTCATACTCGCGGCTGCCGGTTCGGGCAGCCGCATCGGCGGGTCTCCCAAACAATTCAGACGTTTGGGTTCGGAACCTCTGTGGAAGTGGAGCGCGCGGACGGCCGAAAAACTTTTCGAGCTTGGACTGTGCGACGAATTGATAGCGATTTTCCCGGACGGCGGCGAGAGTGTCGAGACAGTATCCGGCTTCACTGTTCCGACAAAATATATAAAGGGAGGAAACACGAGAACGGAGTCAGTGCGAAACGGTCTTTTGTCCGCGGCTTCCGAATATGTGATGATTCACGACGCGGCGCGTCCGTTTCTGTCCGCGGAAATATGCGAGACGCTGATAGAGGCGGCGTCGGATGATGCCGGAGCGATACCGGTACTCCAATCCGCCGATTCTTTGAAGATGATAGACGACTCGATAAAAGCGCTTCCGAGGAACAAGATTTTTCGCACGCAGACGCCTCAGGCGTTCAAAAGGACGACGCTTCTTGAAATTCTGGATTCCCATCCGGAGGGCGCGACCGACGAAGCGACGCTCTGGCTCGATTCGGGGCGTAAAATCGTCTGCGTTCCGGGAAGCGAAAGAAATTTCAAAGTGACGACGGATTTCGACTGGGTCATGGCCAAATCTCTGGCCGAAGCCGGAAAGACCGTCAAAATCGGCATGGGATACGACGTCCATGAACTGGTTCCCGGAAGAAATCTGATACTGGGGGGAATAGAGTTTCAGTCCGAACTGGGTCTTTTGGGACATTCCGACGCGGATATAATTTGCCACGCCGCCGCCGACGCTTTGCTCGGCGCTTCGGGGGAAGGGGACATCGGCACCCTTTTCCCAGCTTCCGACGAGCGCTGGCGCGGCGCCGACAGCATGTCGCTGCTGAAATCCGTCCTCAGCCTGATAGCCGAAAAAAAATGGAGCGTGGGAAATATCGACGTCACTTTGGTAGCGCAGATACCTGAAATAGGCGATAAAATCGTGAAAATCACGGATAATTTGAGAAAACTGCTCGTGAGCGTTTCCCCTTACGCGGAGCTGAGCGTCAAGGTGAAATCTGGAGAACACGTTGGGAGCGTAGGGCGCGCTGAATGTATGGAATGTTTCGCGGCGGCTCTGATTGAACGCTATGACATGCCCTGATTCCGAGAAAAACGGCGCCTCGCGTGTGATAACGAGGTTCGCGCCTTCGCCGACCGGCTCTCTCCACATAGGCGGGGCCAGGACGGCATTGTTCAACTACTTGTGGGCGAAACACAATGGAGGGACTTTTTTACTTCGTTTTGAGGATACCGACAGGGCCCGTTCGTCGGTTCAACACGAAACCGCCATATCGGAGGATTTGCGGTGGCTCGGCATAGTCCCGGACGAGGAACCGATCCGCCAGACGTCACGAAGCGCGCGTCACGCGGAAATTTTAGACAGGATGATAAAGGCGGGATCGGTCTATCCGTGTTTTTGTTCCGAAAATGAAAATCATATCAAAACGGGTGTTCACGGATGCAGGGATATGTCCGAGGATGAGAGAAACCGCAGATTGTCGGCG
>JAITAT010000084.1 GCA_031283975.1 Synergistaceae bacterium | reverse complement strand
ACGTATCCCATGAACTCAAAACGCCTCTGACGTCCATATCCGGCTACGCGGAAATTTTATCGAACGGAGTGGCCAGACCGGAGGACGCGCCGCGATTCGCGAAAAAAATATACGACGACGCGCAGAGACTGATCGCGCTCATCAACGACATAATGATGCTCTCGAAACTCGACGAGGGAGCGGGTGAACTCCAAACGGAACGCGTCGATCTCCGCGCGCCGGTCCAAAAAGCCGCCGAACGGATCGGCGGGGCGGCCGCGGCGAGAAACATTTCAGTGGATTTTGACTGCGAAAACGCCGAAATAAACGGAATTCCGCATATACTGGACGAGATGGTTTTCAATCTTCTGGATAACGCGGTAAAATATAATATCGACGGCGGCTCGATAAAAATAACCATCAGAAAAAAAACGAATACGGCCGAGCTGACTGTGACGGACACCGGAATAGGGATACCCGAGATGGACAAAGAGCGCATATTTGAACGTTTTTACAGAACCGAAAAGAGCCGCGGCAAAAAAATCGACGGAACAGGTCTCGGCCTGTCGATCGTCAAACACGGCGCCGCTCTCCATAACGCCAAAATCGAAGCGCGCGTCGAGGGCAAATCAGGAACGACGTTCGTCCTGATATTTCCCGCCGCGGAATAAAACCGTGGGGCTCCGCCCCAAATCCCGCAAGAGGACGAGTCCCCTTGATCCTCTAAATTATTATTTTCACCCGCGGGTGAAAATAATAAAAGGGTTCGGGGAGTTTCGTTCCCTGGCGGGTGTGGGCGGACTCCAGGTTTTTGTTCGCGATAGATAATCGAGGCGGGCGCAGGAGGAGGTCGACGAATATGGGGGGCGCGTTCAGGCCGACGTCGGGGAAGGTCATTGCGGCTCTCTTTAATATTTTGTCTTCGGCGTCGCTCACCGGCGGCGATTTTTTGGATCTGTTCGCGGGAAGCGGCGCGGCGGCTGTCGAAGCATTGAGGCGCGGGGCGGGGAAAGTGGTCTGCGTCGAATCCGACCGCGCGCGGGCGAAGGCTATTTCGGAGCGCTTCGGGGCATCCGGCTTTCCCGCCGAGCGGGCGGCATGTATCTGTTCCGACGTCCGGCGCGCCATACCCAGGCTGGGACGGGAGGAGACCGGGCGAAAATTCGTGGTGATTTTCGCCGATCCGCCATACTGCATGGGATGGGGCAAAATACTGCCTCCCCTCATGGCGGAGCACTGGCGCCTTGTCGCGCCGGGCGGAGTGTTTGTGTTCGAGCGGTCGTCGCGCGAAATCCCGGCGGATATTTTCGCGGCGAGGGATGATAGAATATACGGGGAGACAGTGCTGTCATTTTACTGGCGAAAGGAAGACGGTACGTGAGCAAGGCCGTATATCCGGGATCGTTCGACCCCTTTACGAACGGGCATCTCGACATAACGCAAAGAGGCGCGATGATATTCGACGAACTGATAGTCGCCGTTCTCGTGAACGCCAGCAAGAATGCTATGTTCAGCGTTGAGGAGCGCCAAATGATGGCGCGCGAGGCGGTCGTTCACATCCCCAATGTGCGGGTTGCGTCGTTCGACGGCCTTCTGGCCGATTTCATGCGCAAAGAGCGCAGCCGCGTGATACTGCGCGGTCTGCGCGCGCTCACAGACTTCGAGTATGAATTCCAGCTCGCGCAGATGAACAAACAGCTCGCTCCGGAGACCGAGACGTTCTTCATGGTGACGGACGCAAAATATTCGTACCTGTCGAGCCGCGGAGTCAAGGAAGTTTTTCAATTCGGTGGCTCCATTCACGAGTTCGTCCCGCCCGGAGTATTCAGAAGAATGAGAGAAAGGGTGCGTCCGAGGAAATAAAAAACACACGCGCCGCATACATTTCTGATATACTTAAATAAATTGGCCACGTTGATAAATGATAGGAGGCGGGGGTCATGAAAACTTTGTTCGACAGAACCAGAATAGGCCGGCTGCCTATGCGAAACCGCTTCATACGCGCCGCTGTTACGGACAGGACATACGACGGCTATATCAGCAACGCCATAATCAAAAATTACGCGAAATTGGCCGAGAGCGGAGTCGGCGCGATCGTCACCGGTATGACGCTCGTGGACGGAGAAGAAAAGATACTGCCGATTGTGGCGCTTTGCAGCGATTCGTTCGTCTCCGGACACTGGAAACTCACGGAGGCCGTTCACAAACATGACGTTCGGATAATAGCTCAGCTCGCGTACATAGGCTCTTATACCGCCGTTGGCAATAACGGCGGCCTCGTGGCAATCGCTCCCAGTTCCGTCCCGAATCTCGTGACCGGAACACCCGCGCGGGAGATGAGGCTGGGCGAAATAAAACTGATTCAGAAAAAATTCGCCGACGCGGCCAAATGCGCGCGAAACGCCGGATACGACGGAGTGGAGATACACGCCGCCCACGGCCTCCTCATGAGCCAATTCCTGACGCCTCACTACAATCAAAGAACTGACGAATACGGCGGTTCCATAGAAAACCGGACGCGTATGCTTGTCGAGACGCATCATGTAATGCGCGAAGCGACCGGTTACGATTTCCCGATATGGGTCAAAGTGAATTGCACGGACGGAATACCCGACGGAATAACGGACGAGGATTTCGATTATATCTGCCGCACACTGAAAGGTATCGGAGCGGACGCGATAGAAATAAGCGGAAACTGGACGCCTCACGCTTTCAAGTCCGGAGCGTACTTCAAAGACGCGGCGGCGAAAGCGGCCGCCGAAAACGATATTCCAGTCATCCTGACGGGAGGCAACAGGAAACTTTTGGATATGACGGAGATACTCAACGGGACAAAGATAAGTTTTTTTGGAATGGCCAGGCCGTTTTCCAGGGAAATAGCCATCATAGAAAGATTCCGCCGCGAATTCGAAAAAAATTTCGCCAACACGTCGATCTACGTCATGTGATGCCGGGAAACTGCGATAAGGATTCGTGGATAAATTATGTATAAATCAGTAATTTTCGTTGATTTTGAGAATATTCAACGCCTTGACGAAAGTTTAATTGATTCAAAAACAAAAATAATCGTCATGGTGGGTCTGTGTCAGAATAATAAAGCGTTTGAATTTGCCAGAAACCTATTCAATAAGGTCTCTTCAATAGAGTTGATAAAAGTAAACGGACGCGGGCCAAACGCGCTCGATATTTTTATCGCGTTTTATATCGGCCGATATTTTGAAAGCATAAAAGAATCGGAAATAATCATTTGTTCAAACGATTCCGATTACGACCAATTGATAAAGCATTTGGACGGTTATGGCATCTCAATTAAAAGAACAGGTTTAAGTGAAAATGTCATCAAACAAATTATCGAGGCAAAAAAACCGGGGAAGAAGAAAGCGCGAATAAAAGCGGAAACCGAAACAGATACGGATGATACAATCAAAATTATAGAATATTTGCGGAAACAGACAGAATCACAAAAAAATAAAAGACCAAAGAAGATAACTACGCTTGAAAATTATTTATATGCTCATTTTTCTCAAAAAATTCAAATAGATGAGATCAAAAAAGCGATAGAAACCATGAAAGCCAATAATAATTTAATAATCACTAATAACAAGGTAAATTACAACGATATATAGCGGAGGGCGCGCGGTAATACCCGAAAGACAGAGGAATTAGGCGAGACAAGAGTGTTTAGCCGCCCCAGATATTCACCGGATATTCCACTTTCCACAGAAAGAGCCCGCGCGCGGCGGCGGTCTTGGTGGTTGTACCTCTTTCGGAGGCGTCTCGCAGCAAACCGGCAAGCCACGATTTGTCCTTCCTGCGGGCGGCCACTTCCAGCAGACAGCCCACCGCGATTCTTACCATATTCGTCAGATAAGAGCCAGCCACTATTCTGAACAAGATCAATTGCCCGCGGCGCGTCAGCCGGGCATAGCGCACATGACGCACGGTATCCGCGGGACGGTCCCCCTCCCGGCAGAACGCGCGGAAATCATGCTCGCCCACGAACGACGGAGCGGCCTCCGACGCGAGGCCCCAGTCGTAGTGGGATCCTCGCAGCCACAAAATGTACGGCTTCATATAAGGGTAACAGACAGGGGCGTTCCATATAAAGTAACGATACTCCCTCCAGAGCGCGCTCCTGCGGGCATGAAAATTTTCTTCCGCCAACGCCGCCCTCATCACGGATACGGATGGAGGGAGATGCGCGTTGAGCGCCAATTTCAGCTTTCGCGGTTCCCAGGTTTTCGTCGCGTCGAAATGCGCGACCTGTCCGCGCGCGTGAACTCCCGCGTCGGTCCGCCCCGCGCCGGCCGCCCTCGCCGTTTCGCCGACGGCGGCGAGAGCGGCCTCCAGGGCATCCTGCACCCCGCGACCGCCCGTCTGCGACTGCCAGCCGAGGAAAGCGCCGCCGTCATACGACAGCTCTAGAGCAATCCTAGCCACAGTGAAATCAACTCCGGCGCGTATCTGTTCCACAGCACGGTAAAGATTATGAACACGATGACGCAGAGAATAGATGTCGTCTCGCGCGCGGCCCACACAAGCGGATTCAGGCGCGATCTCGGAACTCCCGGCACATAGCCTCGCGACTCCATCGCGATGGCCAGATTTTCGGCCCGCGCGAAGACAAGCACAAAAAGCGGCACAAGCACCGGAATGAAAGCGCGGGCGCGTTTTATTATCCCGCCGCTCTCGAAATCCGCTCCCCTCGATATCTGCGCCTTCAATATCTTGTCGGTCTCCTCAAAAAAAGTCGGTATGAAGCGCAGCGCTATCGTCATCATCATAGCCATCTCGGATACCGGAAACTTCAGCGCGGCTAGCGGAGAGAGAATGCTTTCCAACCCCCCGGCGAACGCCATCGGGCTGGTCGTCATCATAAGAAGCGCGGCCAGCATGACCAGAAAATAAAGGCGGAGCCCCACGCAGAACGCGAGGGTAACGCCCTCTTCCGTTATGCTCAGCGGGCCGAGACGCGCCAGTTCGCGCCCAGGCGTCCAGAACACGTTCAGTACGATGGTGAGCGCCACCAGAAAGACCACCGGACGCCCTGAACGCAGAACCGTTCCAAGTTTTATCCGTGCGAGCCTTGTAATCGCGGCCAGCGCGAACGCTATGGGGATGAAGTCATATGGTGATTTCGCGATGAAGGGGGCGGCGAAGAGGATAAAAGCTCCGATAATTTTGCACCTCGGATCGAGCGAATGAATGTACGATTCGCCTGGAATGAACTGTCCTATTGAAAAGCCGCCGGACAGCTTCATTCGTCCGGTCTCTCCGCTTTTTCCAGCGCCGAAACGAGTTCGGGCACGCCGCTCGTGACGGAAACGTCTATGCCTCTGCTTCTCAGACCCATTGCAAAACGCGCCGTCGGAGGCATTAAGAGACCTTGAACGGGATTGTCCGCCAGAAACACGGCTATTTCCTCCGGGGTTCCCGAGGCAACAGCCCTCCCGCGTTCGAGGACGAGGATTCTGTCACTGTGGGCAAGCGCGCTTTCGAGGTCGTGAGTCACCTGCACTACGGCAAGCCCGCGGGCGCGAATGTCGGAAAGTATCCGCTCGAGTCCGCGCACACCGGCGGCGTCGAGACCGGCGGTCGGCTCGTCGAGAACCAGATAATCCGGTTTCATCGCTATAACCGACGCTATCGCGACACGCCTCCTCTGCCCTCCGGACATGCTGAACGGATTCGAATCGAGGAGTGACGGCTCTATCCCCGCGGCGTCGGCGGCTTCGTCGACACAGGCATCTAGATCATCCCCGCGCATTCCCCAGTTTGACGGGGCGAATCTTATCTCGTCCCTCGCCGTCTCCGCGAAAAACTGAGTTTCCGGGTACTGAAACACCAGCCCGACCTTGCGGCGCAATTCTCTCGCATCCGGCGAGCCCGGTTTCGACGAAACTCCGTCTATGGAAACGCTCCCGCTCCGCGGGAACAGGAGCAAGTTCAGGTGCTGGGCAAGCGTTGATTTTCCGCTGCCGGTATGGCCGACTATGGACACCCGTTCGCCGCGTTCGACGCTGAACGACACTCCTTCGAGAGCGGCGTGTTCGGCGGGAGTCCCTGCGTTATAGGAGTAAAATACGTCCTCCGCGGCTATAGCCACAGCGATTCCAGCAGATCGTCAACGCGCGGTATTGTCCCCGAGGGCACGAAGCCGCGCGCTTTCAGTTCGCGATACAACGCGAGTTCGGGAGGTTCTTCGAAATCGAAAGACAAATAAGGACCGTCCCAAAAATCGGAGGATTCTCCATCCCACGCCACACGGCCCGATTGCAGCACCACTACCCGGGACGCGAAAAATATCTCGTCCATCCTGTGCGTTATCTGTATCATCGTCATGCCATGTGTGTTGAGTTCGCCTATGCGCTCCAGAAAAGAAGCCCGCCCTTCCGGGTCGAGCATGGATGTGGATTCATCCAGCACCAGCGCTCTCGGTTCGAGCGCCAGCGCTCCCGCGAGCGCGAGCCGCTGTTTCTGCCCACCCGAAAGCGTATACGAACCTCGCCGCTTCATATCCGCGAGTCCCGTCAACTCGAGAGCGGCATCCACCCTTCTGCGTATCTCAGCCTGGGGCAGGCGAAGATTTTCAGGGCCGAAAGCCACATCCTCCTCGACGATACTGGCCACTATCTGGTCCTCCGGATTTTGAAAGACGAGCGCCACGCTCTGCCTGATGAGAGGAATATTTTCCGGCGCCGAAACGTCCATGCCCAGCACGAAACAATCGCCCTGCGCCGGAAGGAGCAGGGCATTGCAGATTTTGGCGAGGGTCGATTTCCCGGAACCATTAGCCCCGAGAAGAGCCACCCATTCTCCGGGCATAATTTCCAAGTCCACGCCGGAAAGGGCCGGTGAACATGATCCGCCGTAAGAGTAGACCACCCCCCTGAATGAGAATACGGGGGCTCGCTCCACAGGATTATTCCACGAGCTGTATTACCGCCATTGGGGCCGCGTCCCCTACCCTGCTGCCCAGTTTGACTATCCTGGTATATCCGCCGTTCCGGTCCGCGAAACGCGGCGCTATGTTGTCAAAAAGCGATATAACCGCGGCTTTATGCGGCATACGGGCGATTACCAAGCGTCTGTCGGCGAGAGTGCCCGATTTTGCCTTGGTAATGAGTCGCTCCGCGACACGCCGCAATTCCTTGGCGCGCGTCACGGTCGTGGTTATGCTCCCTTCCACAAAAAGACTGGCGGCCAGATTGCCGAGCATTGCCCGTCTGTGTGATCCATAGCGCCCAAGGCGTCTCAGATTCATGCGATGTCTCATTCGAGTTTGCCCCTTTATCTATCAGTTTTTCCGTCGCTAAAAATGCTCCTCGTCCGAATCTTCGTCGATATCCCCGGACAAAGTCAGGTCAAATTTCGTCAGCTTTTCCTCTATCTCACTGAGCGAAATTTTCCCCAGGTTCCTTATTTTCAGAAGATCCCCGCGCGAACGTGAGACGAGTTCCCCTATAAAGTGTACGCCTCCGCGCATCAGGCAATTTTCGCTGCGCACCGATAATTCCAGGTCGCGCACGGGACGCGCGTAAGCCGGATTGTTTCCGAGTTTCATGAAGGTCTTTCCCGCCGGCTCGGCCGTTCCCTTGTCTGATTTCGCGCTGTCGTGCCCTTTGATTTCAACCTGAAGTTCCGGGTCGTCGCGCGAGACGGCGAGCGCTATATTCAGGAAATAATCTTTCAGGATGACGGAGGCTTGTCTTACCGCGCCCTCGGGGTTGACGACCCCGTTCGTCCACAACTCCAGGCTAAGGCTGTCGTAGTCCGTTCGCTGCCCCATGCGCTTGTCCTGAACTTCGTATTTGACGCGTTTCGCCG
>JAITAT010000071.1 GCA_031283975.1 Synergistaceae bacterium | reverse complement strand
GCCCCGCTTCCGAAGTGACCGACATGTGGTATCGCGAACGCATGACTCCGGACGGTGTGTCTGTGTACAATCCGGCTTTCGACGTCTCCGACGCGGAACTGATAACGGCTATGGTAACGGAATACGGCGTGGTTCGCCCTCCTTACCGGGAAAGTCTCGCCGTGATTTTTGAAACGGAAAGGACAACGTCATGATGTGTGCGCGCCGATGGAGGAGTAATGATTTGCTGATGCCGAACGCTCCCATTGTGAAAAGCCTTCTTGAAAACGATCTGTACAAATTCAGCATGTGGCAGGCGCTGATGCACAGTCATCCGGGGGCGAGGGCCATGTACACGTTTATATGCCGCGGCGAACCGGCTTACCCGCTGGCGTTGCTTGCCGACGACGTGAACAATGAACTCGATCATCTCTGCGGCATGTACTTCACGCAGGACGAGCTGGATTATCTGAGTTCACTGAGCTATATAAAGGACGACTTTGTGGACTACCTCACGGTATTCAGATTCCAGAGACGTTTTATAACGCTCGAAACTGACGGCGATAAACTGGTGATTCACGCGGCCGGCCCTCTGGTTCATGTGATGGGTTTCGAGATATTTGTGCTGTACATAGTGAGCGAGCTGTATTACCGTCGGTTTCCAAAAGAAGGAGTATTGGAGGACGCCAGACGCAGGCTCACCGAAAAGATAGAAACCCTTCGAAACGAGCCAGGCATCGACGATCCGGCGACCCCATTCATACTGTTCGATTTCGGGCTGCGCCGGAGGTATTCGGGCGAATGGCAGAGAGAAGTGCTGAAAACGCTCTCGCGCGAACTGCCCGCGCAGTTCAAGGGGACTTCAAACGTATATCTCGCCAAGGAACTCGGAATAACTCCTGTAGGTACCATGGCCCACGAATATATGCAGGCTTTTCAGGGGTTCGGTATAAGGCTGCGCGACTTTCAAAAAGCGTCGCTGGAAGCATGGGTTCAAGAGTTTCGCGGCGACTTGGGGACGGCGCTCACCGATGTTATCGGTATCGATGCCTTTCTGGAGGATTTCGACCTTTACTTCGCCAAGCTGTTCGACGGCCTGCGGCACGACTCGGGCGATCCCTACAAATGGGGCGAAAAAGTGATAAATCATTACAAAAAACTGCGGATAGACCCGCGAATAAAAAGACTCGTTTTTTCCGACGGCCTCGACCTGCCGAGCGCGCTGGCCATATACCGTCACTTCAAAGGACGAATTCAGGTATCGTTCGGAATCGGCACCAACCTCACCAACGACACGCCGATACCGGCGCTCAATATCGTCATGAAAATAATGGGCTGCAACGGGCAGCCCGTGGCTAAGATATCCGATTCCCCAGGCAAGACCACCGGGGAAGACGAGACCTTTATGGCGTATCTGCGCCAGGTATTCAACAAACCTGCCTGAAATATTATCCACAGGGGGATGCGAAGGTGACATTTTTCGAGTATATGAGCGCTGGCGGGGCGATAATGTGGGTGATACTCGCGATGTCGGTCGTGGCGACGGCGTTCGTCATCGAGCGGCTGTTTTTTTTCGCCTCGGAGTCGTCAGAGCCGAAGGAGATCGAGTCCGCTTTCGCGCGCGCTCTCGAAAGCCGCGGCGTCGAGGCGGCCAGGGACACTCTGCCCGGCCGGGGCTCGATGCGAAAACTCTTCATAACGGCGTGCGAAAACTGGAATATGAAGAGCGAGGGCTTGAAGGAGGTACTGAACGGAAAACTCAGGAGCGAGTTGTTTAGGTGGGAAAAAAATCTCTTTTTCCTCGAGATAACCGCGAAGGTATCAACTCTGCTGGGTCTGCTGGGGACGGTATTGGGAATGGTGGAAATGTTCCGCACCCTCAACATAGGCGGTTCGGTCAATTCGAGCGCCGTCACGGGGGGAATATGGAAGGCGCTTTTCACAACGGTCGCCGGGCTCTCGGTCGCGATACCGATGATCGTGATCCATGGCCTCCTCGAGCGGAGGATCACGGTCGAGGAAGAGAAATTGCGCCGGGGCGTCGACTTTATAATGAAACGCGGTCACGAACGGGAGAAGGGCGCTAGCCGCGAATGAGAGACGGAAGAAGGCGCGTCGCCGACCCCGATATAACGCCGCTGATAGACGTGCTGTTTATGCTGATAATTTTCTTCGTGCTGACGGCGGTATTCGTCCGAGGCGCCATCGAAATAGAACTTCCCAGGGGCGGTCCGCCTCCGGTGAGAGACAGCAACCCGATCGTCGTAACCGTGACGGAAGATTCGAGGATTCTGTGGGCAGGCGGTGAGGTGACGCGCTCCGAACTGCCGGAGTTGGTGAGAGGCGCGCGCGCGAAGAGCGACGACATACTGATCGCGGGAGACAGAAACGCCCCTTACGGCGGCGTGGCCGAACTCCTGGACGAATTGCGCGGTCTCGGCGTTGAAAACGTGGGCATGCTCCTTGGAGAAAAGGACGGCGGCAGGTGAAGCGGACCGGGTTATCGTTTCTCCTGAGCGCGTTTTTTCATTTTATCCTGCTGATAGCCCTCTCGTTCATACTCCGCGACGCGAGACCGGACGCGCACGGCGCGGTCATGCGCGTGACGCTCGGTGATGCCGCCGTCTCCCGGAGCGCGGGCGAGCCGGGTGTCCGCGAAGCGGAGGCCGCCGGAAACGCGCGGCCTATCCCCGAACCGGCCGAGCCTCAAGGAGAACCGGAACCCGCGCCCGACATCGCGGAACCCCTCCCAGAGCCTGCCGCGACAGTAGCGGAACTGCCTCGGGAACCGGAACCTCTCCCCGAACCGGAGCCGCGGCCCGAACCAAAACCGCGATTGGAACCCTTGCCGGAACCCAAGCCCTTGATAGAACCGGAGCCGCAGCCCATACCAAAACCTCGGCCGGAGCCTCCCAAACCCGCCCCGCCGAAGCGTGAGGTAAAACCCAAACCGGCCAAACCGCCCGTGAAGCCCGCCGAACCGACACTAACGCCCGCCCCCACACCTGCCGCGGCGCTTTCGTCCGCGTCTCCGGCGGAGACCAGACCCGCGGAAAACAGCGCGGGCCGCAAAGAAGCGAACACTCCGTCCCCGCCGGGGGCAAAACAGCCCCCGGTCTCATCCGGCGGCCGTGAGACGTCCGCCCCGGCCGCGCTCAAGCCCTCCGGCCCGGTGAATATAGAGGACGGCACGTTGAAAGTCACGGAAAAAGTGTCCCCGGAATATCCGGCACTCAGCAGGAAACGAAGGGAACAGGGTGTAGTGGTGCTTCTGGCGGATATCGACGCCGGACGGACGGAGTCGGTCAGGGTAGAACGCAGCAGCGGCCACCTTCGCCTCGACGAAGCCGCCATGCGAGCCGTCAAAGAGTGGCGCTTCGACACATCCGCATACGGCCCGCGCGTCACCGCCAGAATCCCGTTCCGATTCGAGCTGAAATGAATGAGGAAAACAGTACCGTCTCAGACCATCTACATCATTAAAGATATCGGTTCCAAATCCGTCTACACCGTTTGGATTATTAGTTGAACCTGCAATCCAAAATAACTTTTTCCCTATCTGCGGAGGGCTTTTCAAAAAACGCGCGTCAATCGCTCAGTTTA
>JAITAT010000061.1 GCA_031283975.1 Synergistaceae bacterium | reverse complement strand
TATCCTCACGCGATCATCGGTTCCGCTCTGCAGGAACCTTAGGAAGTCGTTCTGCGCTATCATCACGATTTGCGCGAACTGGTCGCGGTCAAGCCCCACAATTTCCGCAATCCTGGATTTTACGCCGCGGTCGCCGCTGACTGTCGTGCCGTCGGGCAACGTCAGAACCGTCTCTTGCCCCGTTTTCTTTATGACGCGCTTTACGCGGTACAATTCGCCCCCCGACATGAAGTCGAGTTCCACATAGGTTTTCGCTCTCTCGCCGGCAAAATCGGAACGCAGCATATAATATTTATTGCGCGCGTGTCCGCTCGCTTCGCCGTACAAAGCGAACGAAACCGCGTCGAAAATCGTCGTTTTCCCGGCGCCCGTCTCGCCCGTGATGAGATACAAACCGTTTGCGCCGAGCGCGGCGAAGTCCAGCGTTTCCGTGCCGGCGAATGAACCAAACGCGCTCATTGTCAGCTTCAGAGGCTTCACTCCGCGGCCTCCACATCCAAAAGCTCCCTGGCGAGTCTCAATTGTTCCCCGCTCATCACGGAACCGTTCACGTCGAGGTAAAACTCGCTGAAGAGGTCAAATGGCGACAATTGAATCGCTTGTTCGGAATCGGGATTAATCTCCGATATATCTATGTTCGTGCGCGAGTTTTCAAAGTCGAGCGCCATTATATTCGGATAAACACCGCGAATTTTCCCCATCGGGTCGACGATTTCATCTTCGTCCATGAGTATGACGCGCAGATAGTCTTCCCTGCCGGATGACGATGAAACACCAGCGTCAATCAGTTTTTCAATTTTTCCCTTTATCTCGCGCATATCGTGCAGTGGGGTGAGCGGGAGCGCGTTTGCCTTCATACTGCCTTTTTCGTTCAGCTCCACGAGCATGACGGATTTGGTCTGACGGATTTCCGAAAACGAGTATTTCAGTATAGACCCGGCGTAGCGGATATGTTCGGCTCCGACTTTCTGTGACCCATGCAGGTGACCAAGCGCGGCATAGTCGAATTTTCCTATACACCCCGCGTCGATCGCGTCAAGCCCTCCGACGGGGTTCATCTCAGATTCGCTGCGGACAGCGGCGACGCCCGCTTTAGTGAAAAACTGATGAGATACGAGTACGTTTCGCGCCGCGTAATCGACGTCCGCGGATTCGAGCGCCGCCGTGAACGCGTCGCCATAGCTCTCGATTTCGCGATCGCCGAAAAATCCGCGCACGGACGACGGTTTGACGAACGGCAAAAGCCAAAAATTCACTTCGCCATACTCGTCGGTCAGCGTCACTTTTCGGACACCGTCGAACGCGCCGCACAGAAAGAGCCGTTTTTCCGCGAGCAGGCGGCTTGCGTAGGATATTCGCTCCGGCGAGTCGTGGTTGCCGGAGACGAGCAAGACGGCGACATCCTCACAGGCAAGTTCCGTGAGAAAATCATCAAAGGCGCGCACGGCCTCGATACCCGGAACGGCCCTGTCGTACACGTCGCCCGCGATGACCGCGGCGGCGGGACGTTCGGTTTTTATATATTCAATGATCTGTTGGAAAACGTGCCGTTGTTCGCCGAGCATCGAAAAACCATTTACGCTCTTGCCGATATGCAGGTCGGCCAGGTGCAGAAATTTCATATATTTGCATCTCCGTCGTCATGTCGATCCGTTTCAATAATCCGCCGCCATGTAGTTCTATTATAACCGCTGTTAGCGGCGCGGCAACAGTTCAATCGATACTCGAATATCCGAATGACAGAATTCGCACCCGGCTGAAAAGTCACGGTCTTTGTCTTACCGCCAGAGGATTCGCAACATGATTGCATTGTTGATATAATTCGTATATAATAGCACTTAATTGAAACTCAGTTGTGAATAATAACTGACGCGACAAAATATTCTCATCAGGAGGAAATGTGAACATGAAAAATCTCAGAAAATTCGCTTCTGTATTGCTTTTCAGTCTTGTTGTAATGACGGCTTGCGCGGGATACGCGGCGGAGGAGACCGTGATTGTGTTCGCGGCGGCTTCCATGACGGAATCCTTGAACAAGATAGCGGAACTTTACAAAGAAACCGCGCCTAACGTCGAGATAATCTACAATTTCGACTCCAGCGGCACGCTGAAAACGCAGATACAGCAAGGAGCGGACTGCGACGTGTTCATCTCCGCGGGGCAGAGGCAGATGAATCAGCTCGACATATCGGCGGATCCGTCGGTGAACACGGAAAAATTGGATTTTGTGCAGCCTGGTTCGAGGTTCAACATCGTATCGAACAGAGTCGTCCTGATCACGCCCAAAGGCAATAATCCCAAGGGCATATCGGATTTCAAAGACGCCGCGACTGACAAAGTCTCGCTTATCGCGCTCGGCAACTCGGATGTGCCGGTCGGACAATACGCGCAGGAAATATATACAAACTTGGGTCTCTGGGATCAGCTCAACTCAGCGAAGAAGATTACTTTCGCCAGTAACGTGAAAGAAGTGCTGGCCCATGTCGCGTCCGGTTCGGCCGACTGCGGCGTTGTCTACAGCACGGACGCGGCAACGTCTTCCGAAGTTGAAATAGTCGCGGACGCTCCGGCCGGGAGCCATTCTCCCATCACCTATCCCGCCGCGATACTCAAAGAGGCCAAAAACGCGGCGGCCGCCAAAAAATTCGTGGAATTTTTGAAGGGCGAAAAAGTGTCCGAGGTCTTCAAGTCGATAGGTTTCGCCATACCGGAAAAGTAGAAATTCGGGCCTCCGGTCATTTATTTATCCGACCGGAGGCCTCCTGAATATATTTATGGACTTTTTTCCTCTTTACAATTCGCTCCGCGTCGCGGGAATATCCACATGCGTCACATTTTTCACTGGAATATTGGCCGCCCACTACATTGCGAAAGCCCCGCGCTCGGTCAAGGGCGCCTGCGACTGCGTCCTCACGCTGCCAATGGTTCTCCCTCCCACCGTCGTCGGTTTTTTCCTGCTGAAGGCGATTGGGCCTTTGGGGCCGGTGGGTTCTTACGTACTCGGCGTATTCGGCTTCAAAATGACCATGACGTGGTACTCGGCCATTTTCGCCACCACGATCGTCACCTTTCCGCTGATGTACAGGACCGCGCGGGGAGCCTTCGAGTCTTTCGACATGAGCCTGGTCTATTCGGGGCAGACCCTGGGACTGTCGAATACATACCTGTTCTGGCGCGTGATCATGCCATGCTGCCGCGGAGGCATACTCGCCGGAACGGTGCTTGCTTTCGCTCGCGCCCTTGGCGAGTATGGGGCAACCACCATGGTAACGGGTTACATACCGGGGCGAACCGCCACCATATCGACGACCGTCTATCAGTTGTGGCGGGAGGGCAATGACTCCCTCGCCTATAAATGGGTGGGCATAAACCTCGCCATTTCGTTTGTGGTGCTGGTGTCCGCGAATATGCTGGAGGATAAGTACAAGCGCGCGGCGGGCAAGGGGCGAGGGGAATATTCGGATGTCAATCTACGCGAGAATTAAAAAAAACCTTGGTTCTTTCGCGCTGGACGTTGAGTTTGACGCGGCGGATGAAGTCATGGGGCTCCTTGGCGCGTCCGGCTGCGGCAAGAGCATGACGCTTGGGTGCATAGCGGGCATCGTCCGCCCCGACGAGGGGAGGATCGTTTCCGACGGCATGACGCTTTTCGACTCCGAAAAGGGCATAAATCTCCCTCCGCAAAAAAGGAGCGTCGGGCTGCTTTTTCAAAATTACGCGCTATTCCCCAATATGACGGTTGAGGAAAACGTCATGGCGGTGCTGTCCCGCAGGGCCCGCAAAAACGCATCCGCTGTATTCCGCGCTATGGCCGAAAAATTTCATTTCGCCGGGCTCGAAAAACGCTATCCGTCCCAATTATCGGGCGGACAGCAGCAACGCGTCGCGATCGCGCGGATAGTATCGAGCGGGCCGGCCGTGATAATGCTTGACGAACCGCTTTCATCTCTCGACGCGTATCTGCGATGGCAGATGGAGAGCGAGCTTGTCGCCGCGTTGGAGGAATTCGGCGGAACGACGCTTTACGTCACGCATGACAGGGGCGAGATCTACCGCGTCTGCGACAAGGTCTGCGTGATAGGCGCGGGAAAGAGCGAAGTCGTGCGTACGGTTGACGGGCTTTTCAGATCCCCGGACACGCTGGCGTCGGCGCGGCTTTCGGGCTGCAAAAATTATTCGAGGGCCGAACCGCTCGAAGGAGACGCTATTCGAGCCGTCGATTGGGGCGTCACTCTCAAATGCGGCCTTCCGGCGGATGAAGCGCGTTTCATCGGCGTGAGATCGCACTACGTCTCGCTGTGGCGCGGCGGCAGCGACGAAAACACGTTCATGTGCCGCGTGCTGCGCGTGAAACAGGACGTATTCTCGACAGTCGCCGTACTGCGTCCGGAAAACGCGAAAGAGGGCGCGTATTCAAAACTCGTCATGGAGTTCGCGAAGGGCGAATATCCCGAGATAAAAGACGGCGGGCATATCAAAATCGCAATAAGGCCGGCCGACATAATGCCTCTTTCAAAGTAGCCTCGAATCGCGGGATCAAATCCGTTTTTTATTTTTCGCTCAACGCTATCAATATATCATCCTCGGTTATCACCATATCGGGAAGCACGGGTATTTATAGTCAAATTGTGCCTGCGCCGAATGTCGGACTCCTGTATCGTTCTGTTCAGCCATTCGTCCAT
>JAITAT010000050.1 GCA_031283975.1 Synergistaceae bacterium | reverse complement strand
ACGCGAAAAAAGGCGAGCGTGACCGAGTCGGGCAGTTCCAGCGTCTCGTCGATTCCCAGAAATATCTTCACCCCGTATTGGCGGGACTGGCGTTCGGTGAGTTCGGTGAGGGCTTGAGAGAGACCCAGCTCCAGCCACGGCGGATTTAGGAAATCGCAGAGAGCGCGCATCTCCTTTACGGTGACGATGGCTATTTTTTCGGCGAGTTCCAGTTCCATTTTCGCGTCATCCTCGCCGGCCGCCCTCGCCAGACGGATGCGCTGAATGAGGGCTGTTACGTCCTGAAGCGGCCCGTCATGGATGTCGCGTGAAATTTTTGTGCGCTCGTCCTCCTGCGCGTTGACCAGATCGTTCATGTATCTCCTGTTCGCCTGAATGTTCTTTTGCGCGTTGTCCGTTACCTTGACGAGTGTTTCGTTCATTCGCCTGACCTGAGGCGCCGCCTGTGCGGGCAATTTGCCGTCGAGCACCTCAAAGCCCCATCGGAGCGACGACACCTCTTCCTCCATGCGGTCTATCGGCCATACCACCGCCCGCCACAAATTCGTCACCGAAAAGACTCCCCAGATGGAGACCAGCACTATGAGAAACGGCCAAAAAAACATCGACGCGGCGGTTCTTCCGGCCATATCCATCCACGATATGGCCCCCGCAACCCAGAACGTCCCGTCCGCGGACGGATATCTGGCTATTGTGAAACGCTCGTTCCCCGTCGTCATTTCGTTCGCGTATCCGACCGGAATCTGGGATCCATTTTCCTCGACAATTTTTCTAAGCCTTTCGGAGCCGTAAATGAAATTCCCGGTACCGGTGAGAACGGCCAGGTAAGTGGGAAAACGCCTGAATGTCATAAAGTATCCGAAATCGGAATAGGCGCCTGTCTCTTGAGTGTCGTATATTTTGATATTCGAGTTCAAAGCGCCGCCGCTCAATTGCCGGACGGCATTTTCCGCGACGTACTCCACGTACAGCCTGGCAAATGTCTCTATATTTCTCTGCGAGTTTATGATGTCCGCCATAGCGAGCAGCAGAATGCCTATCGGCGGCAGCAGAACCGATAAAGCGATGTAAAAGAGCCGGTCTCTGAACTTCAAGAGTCACTCTCCCTCTCATGACCATCGCGGCATGGCGCGCGGGAAGGTTCTAGCGCTAATCCAGAAGTTCCTCCAACATCACCACTCCGTATTTCAGCGCGAGCAGCATGGATTCGGTCTTATTCCGCGCGCCAAGTTTGTCGTAAATGGAAGCCAAATGCGTCTGAACGGTTCGTTCGCTTATAAAGAGCTGGGAGGCTATCTCCTTGCCCGAGAGTCCCTTGGCCGCCAAAAGCAGCACTTCCCGCTCTCTCGCCGATATAGGTTCCGGGGAAAGATGTTCCTCTTCCTCTACGGTACTCGCGACCTCGCTGTCGAGGTACAAGCCGCCCCTCGCCACTATGCGTATGGCCCGCGACAGGGTGTCCGCCGGAGAGGACTTGAGGACGTAACCGCGGGCGCCCGCTCTGAGAGACGACAGGACGTACTGCTGGGCGTCGTAACTCGTCAGCATCAAGCAGATTACCGGAAGCCCCTCGTTTTTGATCTTGCGCGTTATCGAAACACCGTCGAGTCCCGGCATACGGATGTCTAGAAGAGCAACCTGCGGCTTCAGTTCCCTGATGCCCTCCATTGCGGTTTCCCCATCCGAATATTCCCCCACTACTTCGAGATCGCTTTCCTTGGCGAGATACGCCAAAAGCCCGGCCCGTGTCAGTGGGTGATCATCCGCTAGAATCAAACTGATAGACATTGGAACACCTCCAGATAACTTGATTTTCTTAAAAAAGTCATATTATCTTGCTGGTTTTGCGCGTCCATGACATCAGCAGTACAACGTATTGTTCACATAGTGCCCAAACCGATTTCACGCTCGACGGGGCGCAGGGATTCTATGGTGTTTTCGATCAGCCATTCGAGAGATTCGCCCATGAGCGCGGCGCCTTTCTCTATGACCTCCCTGTTCACCCCCCGCGCGAACGCTTTGTCTTTCCATTTTTTTTTGACGGACTTCACTTCGAGGCCGGACAGCGATTTACCGGGGCGGACGAGCGCGACGGCCGTGACGAAACCGGTGAGTTCGTCGATGGTGTAGAGCGTCTTTTCCATGCGGCTCAAAGGCTCGACGCCGGAAAATTCCCAGCCGTGGGCCAACTCGGCCCGGACTATCTCGTCCTCGTAGCCGGCTTTTTTGAGCATTTCCCCGCCCTTGACCGGATGACCGTTTTCCACCGACTGAGTTATCTCCCAGTCTATGTCGTGCAGCAACCCGGCCCGCGCCCACAACTCCTCATCCTCGCCGCGGAGCCTGGCGAAATGCTTCATAGCGGCTTCCACCGCCAACGCGTGTCTCAGGTACATTTCATTCTTGTTGTGTTCCCTGAAAAACGCCAGCGATTCGTCACGAGTGAATTTCATGTCAGTTGACCTCCGATATAATAATCAATCACGCGATAAACGTGGATCCTGCCAGGGTTTTAATCTTTACCCCTCAGGCGTCTAACGTTAAATCAGCCTTCTCTCGCGCCCCGCAATATCCTCAGCACCTCGTCCGTCCCGTTGAAAACATCCGAGATTATGCCGGCCTCCGACCTCAAATCGGCGGACAGCTCGTCGGGATACGGGTGTATGAAGACAATTCGTTTGCACCCGGCGTTTATGAGCAATTTACTGCATATCGAACAGGGTTCGTGAGTGGAATAGAGCGTGCAGCCGGCGATTGCCGTCCCAGACGCGGCCGCCTGCGCTATGGCGTTCATCTCCGCGTGCGCCGCGCGGCACATCTCGTGTCTCTCGCCCGAAGGTATATTCAATCTCTGGCGGAGACAGCCGATATCCTCGCAATGCTTAGTGCCCGAGGGCGAGCCGTTGTAGCCGGTGGCGAGAATCCGGTTGTCCGTCACTATCACGGCTCCTACCTGCCGCCTGATACAAGTGCTCCTGGTCGCGGCCATCATCGCCATGGCGAGAAAATACGCCTCCCAGCCCGGCCTCTTGGGCGCAAAGCCGTCAGATGTCAAGGTTTCGCACCTCTCGCGCGTGATTCTCTATAAATTCGCGCCTGGGTTCCACGGCGTCGCCCATCAGTATGCCGAAAAGCTCGTCGGCCAGTATCGCGTCCTCCACCCGCACTTTCAGAATTATTCTGTTGTCGGGGTCCATCGTCGTCTCCCAGAGCTGTCCGGGGTTCATTTCTCCGAGTCCCTTATACCGCTGCAGAGTCACGCGTTTCGGGTCTTTTCCGGCGGTGGCTTCCTTCAGTTCTTTCTCCGAATAGCAGTAAGAGACTTTCTTGCCCTCCTGAATGCGATAGAGAGGCGGTTGAGCCACATAAAGGTGCCCATTTTCTATTATCTGAGGCATATAGCGGTAGAACAGAGTCAGCAGCAGCGTCCTTATATGCGCCCCGTCGATGTCGGCGTCCGCCATCAGGAAAATTTT
>JAITAT010000253.1 GCA_031283975.1 Synergistaceae bacterium | reverse complement strand
AGCGATGAGCCGCCTGGTGTATTGGACTCACCGGAGTACCTGCGTACTTTTCGGTGACGGCGCCGGAGCGTGCGTCATGGGAGAATGGCGCAAAGGGGCGCTCCGCGTCACCCACGCCGATCTCGCCGCCGACGGTTCGCACTCGGAACTCATATCGCTTCCGGCCGGGATGGCCGCCGAACCGGCGAGCGAGAAAACCGTCCTGGAACGCAGACATTTTATAAAAATGAACGGCGCCGAGGTTTTTAAATTTGTAAACAGAAAAATTCCGGCGTATCTTGAGAATTTTTGCGAAAGTTGTGGTATAACAACGAGGGATGTCGATTGGTGGATTTTCCATCAGGCCAACATCAGAATTCTCGAGGGCATCGCCCGCAGAATGGACATCCCAATGGGAAAATTTGTGATAAACGTGGACAAATACGCCAACACGTCGGCCGCCTCGATAATGATAGGACTTCACGAGGCACGTTTGGACGGCAGGATAGGCTCAGGCCAGAAGGTAGTGGTTTGCAGCTTCGGCGCCGGGATGACTTACGGCGCGCTGTTGATGGATTCATGACGGACGACGATGCGAACAGAGGTGTTGTGATGTTCGGTGCGAACAGAGTAACGAAGTTGTTGAATATCAAATATCCGATAATTCAAGGCGCGATGGCGTGGGTGGCCGACGCCGATCTTGCCGCGGCAGTCAGCAACGGAGGAGGGCTCGGCATAATAGCGGCGGGCAACATGCCGCCCGATGCCCTGGATCGCGAACTTTCAAAAATAAGGACCCTGACCGACAAAACGTTCGGACTCAATATAATGCTGTTATCGCCGACGGCGCAGGACGCTGTAGAACTCGCGGCAAAACACAGGGTGCCGGTGGTCACCACCGGCGCGGGGCTGCCGGGCAAGGTGATAAACAGGCTGTCCCCGCTGGGCGTCATCGTTGTCCCCGTAATAGCGTCGGTGACACACGCCGAACGCGTCAGGAAACAGGGGGCGTCCGCCGTCATAGCCGAGGGCATGGAGGCCGGAGGACACATCGGCGATATAACGACGATGGCTCTCACCGCGCAGGTCACGGCATCCGTGGACATTCCGGTCATAACGGCCGGAGGGATAGCCGATGGGCGCGGAATGCTGGCCGCTTTCGCGCTCGGGGCGGAAGGCATCCAGATGGGAACCCGTTTTATCTGCGCCGCCGAGTGCAACGCGCACGACAATTTCAAAAAAAAGATAATCGACGCCAACGAACGCAGCACAGTCGTAACGGGACACCTGCTGGGACATCCGGTTCGCTGCATAAAGAACAAATTCACCCAAATGTTCGCCGAGATGGAGGACTCCCACGCGCCGATAGCGGAAATCGACAAATTCGGCTCGGGGAAACTTCGCGCCGCCGTCGTGGACGGCGACGTCGAAAACGGTTCCGTGATGTCCGGACAGATAGCCGGCCTGGTGAACAAAGTACAGCCGGCGCGGGAGATAATAGAGGAAATAATCGGCGAAGCGGCCAGACTCGCCGGAAACGTAAACCGCCGTTTCGAGTGACCGAAAGGAAGGATATATGTGCCAAAATCTGACTACGCGATAGTTTTTCCGGGTCAGGGAGCCCAGGAAATCGGTATGGGGCGCGACTTTTACGAGGCTTTCGAAGTATGCCGCTCGGTTTTCGAGGAAGCCGACGACGCGCTGGGTTTCAGGCTGTCGAAAATTATTTTCGAGGGACCGGATGACGAACTGGTAAAGACTGCTTTCACGCAGCCCGCGATACTGACGGCGAGCATAGCGATCCTGAGGGCCGTCGAACACGAATGGGGGCGCCAGACAAATCCCGCGTTCTACGCGGGACACAGCCTGGGAGAATATACGGCGCTCGCGGCCTCAGGCGCGCTGACGCTGGGAGACGCGGCACGCTTGGTACACAGACGCGGAGCGCTGATGCAGGATGCCGTTCCCATAGGCGTTGGGGCGATGTCGGCGATAATGGGACTCGGCATGGAGTCAGTCGGGCCGATATGCTCCGAAGCCGCGGGAAGCGAGGTATGCGATCCGGCCAACGTCAACTCGCCGGGACAGATAGTGATATCGGGCACGGCGGCCGCTGTCGCGCGCGCGGGAGAACTGGCAAAAGCGCGCGGCGCTTCGAGGATAATTCCCCTCAAAGTGAGCGCTCCCTTTCACTGCGCACTTATGAGGCCGGTGGCCGATAAACTTAAAGAAGAGTTTGAGTCGTGTGAATGGCATACTCCCGGAGCGCCCATAATGGCAAACGCCGACGCCTCGCCGAAGGTATCCGCGGACGATATACACAACGCACTGTACGAGCAGACGTACAAGCCCGTTCTCTGGGCCGATGACGTCCTCGCCATGAAAGAACGCGGAGTGGAGCGATTCGCGGAATTCGGACCGGGAAACGTATTGTCCGGTCTCATAAAGAGAACGGCAAAGGGCGCGGAGACGATATCGGTGAACAAGACGGCGGACATTGCGAAGGCCCTCGAATTTTTGGGCGGGGCGAGATGAACGGCAGGGTGGCGCTTGTCACCGGGGCAAGCCGGGGGATAGGGCGCGGCATAGCCATCGAACTTGCCGCCGGTGGATTTCGTGTGGCGGTGGGCTATCAAAACTCGGCCGACGCCGCGGGCGAGGTCTGCTCCATCATACGGGAAAACGGGGGAACGGCTGTTCCGATACAGGCGGACGTATCCTCGCGGGAGCAGGCGGAATCGCTCGTAAAGTCTGTTTCGCGCGAACTCGGCGCGCCGGAGATACTTGTAAACAACGCCGGAATCACCCGGGACAATCTGCTGATGCGGATGAAGGACTCCGAATGGGACGACGTTCTGCGGACGAACCTGAATTCGGTTTTTTACTGTACGCAGGCGGTCATTCGCGGTATGATGAAAGCGAGATTCGGGAGGATAATCGCGATAAGCTCGGTTTCGGGACTGGTAGGTAACGCCGGACAGGCCAACTATGCCGCGGCGAAGGCCGGAATACTGGGCTTCATAAAGAGCGTGGCGAGAGAGACCG
>JAITAT010000248.1 GCA_031283975.1 Synergistaceae bacterium | reverse complement strand
CGGAACTTCGATAGATGAACTTCTCGCCGGAACCGACCGCGAAGGAATAGTACGGATAGTGTCTTTATGAAAAATCGTCGCGCGAGTTCGGCGTTCGGGTTCTCCATGTCCCACTGATATTATAATTTATAGTGTTTTTTCGAGCGAAACGATATAATATACCGGCTGAGACGCCTCATATATAGAGAAAGGATGTTTGATTTGTCACTTACGAGTAACAAGGCCGTAAACGCTTGGATTGATGAAATGGCCGCGATGACGAAGCCGGACGCGATAGTTTGGATAGACGGCTCCGAGGAGCAGCTCGGCGCCCTGCGCAAAGAGAGTCTCGCGACTGGCGAGATCATAGCGCTCAACCCGGAAAAACTGCCCGGATGCTTTCTGCACCGCACCGCCGTGAACGATGTGGCGCGCGTTGAACACAGGACATTTATCTGTTCCCGCAAGGAGGAGGACGCGGGTCCGACCAACAACTGGACGAACCCAGCCGAGATGTACGCGAAACTGCGCGGACTCTACGGCGGCTGCATGAAGGGACGAACTATGTACGTCATACCGTTTTCAATGGCCGTGCCGGAGTCGCCGTTCGCCAAATTCGGCATCGAATTGACCGACTCCATTTACGTCGTCCTCAATATGGCGATAATGACCCGTATTGGCGCGCGTGTGCTGAAATGTCTCGACGCGAGCGTCAACCCCTCCGATTTCACGAAGGGGCTTCACGCGAAAGCGGGTATCGACGAGGAAAACCGATATATCGTCCAATTCCCGGAGGACAACGCGATCTGGTCCATCAACTCCGGCTACGGCGGCAACGTGCTGCTGGGCAAGAAGTGTTTCGCCCTGCGCATAGCGTCGTATCTCGGCCGGCAAGAGGGCTGGATGGCCGAACACATGCTGATATTGGGCATCGAAAATCCGAACGGCGAGATAAGGTATATAGCGGCGGCCTTCCCGTCGGCCTGCGGCAAGACTAACCTCGCCATGCTGATTCCGCCGGAATCGTATAAAAAGAAGGGATACAAAGTCTGGTGCGTGGGCGACGATATCGCCTGGCTCCGCGTCGGCTCCGACGGGCGTCTCTGGGCCGTGAACCCGGAGGCCGGTTTCTTCGGCGTCGCGCCGGGCACCAATATGAAATCAAATCCGAACGCGTTGTTGTCGTGTCGGGAAAACACCATATTCACGAACGTCGCGCACAACCTGGACGACAATACCGTCTGGTGGGAGGGGCTCGACAAGAACCCTCCGAAGAACGCTCTCAACTGGAAGGGCGAAAAATGGGACTATACGGACGGTTCGAAGGGCGCTCACCCCAACAGCCGTTTCACCGCGCCGGCCAGCCAGTGTCCCTGCATATCCGGGGAATTCGAGGCCCCGCAGGGGGTTCCGCTGTCGGCACTGGTATTTGGAGGACGCCGCGCCAGAACCGCCCCTCTGGTATACCAGTCGCGCGACTGGGATCACGGCGTATTTGTAGGCTCCATAATGGCCAGCGAGACGACAGCCGCCGCGTCGGGCGCGGTGGGAGTCGTGCGCCGCGATCCGATGGCGATGCTCCCGTTCTGCGGCTACCACATGGGGGACTATTTCGCCCACTGGTTCGACATGGGCCGCCGCATCGCGAATCCCCCGAAGATTTTCAACGTCAACTGGTTCCGCACCGATGAAAACGGCAATTTCATCTGGCCCGGTTACGGCGAGAATATGCGCGTCCTGGAATGGATAATCAAACGCGCTTTCGGCGAGACAGGCGCCGCGGAAAGTCCGATAGGCTATCTGCCGCAACCGGAGGACATCAATCTCGACGGGCTGGACCTGTCACGTGACACGCTCAAGGAGCTTTTGACCGTCGATAAAGAACTGTGGCGCGAAGAAGCGAAGGGTATACGCGAATTCTACTCCAAATTCGGCGGCAAACTGCCCCAGAAACTGAACGACGAACTGGATAGCCTGGAGAAAAATCTGGCGTAAGACGCCACGAAGGGGTGAGTGAGAATTGTTTACGATTATTTTATCGCTTATCGCCGCCGCTATAACGTCGGCTGCCGCTCTCACCATCCTGTGGCTCTGTTTCAGGGCGACGACTCCCGAGAGCGAAACCCCTCCGAAATGGGGGGATTTGCGGCCGCTGAAAAAAATGTCGGGCCGGCGCTTTTTCCTCTTCAGAATAGCCGCCGCGGCAGTTCTCGCCGGCTTGATGACCATTCCCATGACCTTCATCTACGATCTTGTGAACGAGCGATATGATCGCAGCCTCCAGGTCACATCGGAGATATCGAATTTATGGGGAGGCGCCCAGACGCTCGCGGGACCCGTCATATCGGTCCCTTTAACGGTCAGGAGCATGGAGTCCGAGCAAATTCCTCTGAGCGAGACGGAATTGTCCGCCGAGCGATCGAGAGGCGGCGACCGCGTCAGCCGGGAGATCATAAAAATTGTCGAGCGCCAGGAGACAGCGCTCGTTTTTCCTGATGACCTTGTCGTCGAAGGCGAGGTATCTACGGAACTCCGAAGCCGCGCCATATATTCCACGCGGGTGTATACGGCGAAACTTGATGTATCAGGCAAATTCCAGAAACCAAATCTGACAGGGCTGATGCCTAACATAACCGAAATCCATTGGGATAAAGCTGTCGCTGCCGTCGGTATAACCAGCGCCAAAGCGATACGTGATATCAGCGATTTTGAAATCGCCGGCCAGACGCTCAAATTTCTGCCTGGGGACGCGGGCAACAAAGCGCTCTCAAGCGGATTCTCCAGCCAATGCGACCTGTCGTCGATCCCGGAGGGGGAGTTTTTGCCGTTTGAATTTCGAGTATCTGTGGGCGGCGCCGACAGGCTCTTCCTGACGCCGGTCGGCGCATCCAGCAGTTTTCGCCTGAAATCCGAGTACCCTCACCCGGCTTTCACAGGCTCGGGCCTTCCGACATCCCACGATATCACCCCAGAGGGATTCACGGCCGTATGGGACATCCCGAACCTGGTCAGAAACTATCCGCAGGTGAGCGATATGAGTTCTTGGGAGGAAAGATCGGTCCCGAGCTACGGCAATGACTATGATGTCCGGTACGCGAATTACGGCGGTGAGTATAATCTCGTGGAATACGTGGCTGGCGTCGAATTTTTCGAGCCGATATTCCATTATTCCCTTCTTTCGAGAGGCACGAAATACGCCGTGCTGTTCATACTGATGACATTTCTCTCGTTGGTCATCTTTGAAAACTTCCTTGTAAAAAGGGACGGAGTCAGGCTCAATATAGTCCAATACTGCGTCATAGGATTGGGGCTTGCGCTGTTTTACCTGACGCTGCTGGCGGTCTCGGAACACATGAGTTTTGGCTGGGCCTATCTCATATCGGCCGCTATAAACATCGCAATGACCGGCGGCTATGTGCTTGGCGCGCTGAAACTACGCAAACCGGCGGCTATGACTGCCCTTGCGCAGGGCTTGCTGTACGCCCTGCTTTTCTTCATCCTGAACATGGAAGATTACGCGCTGCTCGCTGGAAGCGCGCTGCTCCTCATCGCCACGGCGGCGCTGATGTTTACGACCAGAAACATAAACCAGCCGCAAAACACCAGCCCGCCAAGCGCATAAATCTTCTAAAAATCGGGCGCCCACTTCGCCGGGTCTAGATCGAGCAGTTTAGCCCGCGTAAATTGTTCCTTTAGTTTGAACGGAACCGTGCAGTCGAAAATGGTTTTGCACGACAGCCCGTTATCACGCAAGGCTGGATTATACGCCATCGTCTGTGATGGATCCAGTGGGTGGCAGCGCACGCCTGGGATGAAGATCGTGTCGATATCGCCCTGGTATCTGGTGTTCAGGGCAAAGAGGACGTCGCTGGAATCGAACGGATCCACGTCCTCGTCGACCAATATCACATGCTTCAACTCGGAGAACGCGGCAAATGCGAGCAGCGCCGCCTGTCTCTGACGCCCCTCGTCACTGGGCATCCTCTTCGCGAATTGCAGGATGGCCATGTACTTTCCGCCGCCGCCGCTGTGGCAGTAGACGTTGAGCAATCTGCCCGGCATCGCGTTCTCCACCATTTGCAGGATACTGGCCTCGGTGGGTATGCCAGCCATGCTGACGTGCTCCTCGCTCGGCCCGATACAGGTTTGCAGTATCGGATTTCTGCGATGGGTGACCGCTTTCACTTTTATCAGAGGAACAGATGGATTTGCCGGACCGGTGTAACCAGGAAATTCCGGCATCGCGTACCCGGTGTTGGTACTCTGATCTTCGCGAATCCTCACGTTCGGCAGTATCTCACCCTCTATTACATATTCCGCGTTGGCTATGCACTTCTCGTCTACCGTCAGACACTTGACCAGCTTCACCGGCGCTCCGCGGATCGCTCCGGCCACGCCGAGTTCGTCATAGCCTATTGGCGTGGTAGGAGGTTCGAAGCATGTCGTCACCTCTATGGCCGGGTCGACCCCTATGCTGATTGATATCGGCAACGGTTTACCCTTGGCCTCGGCCTTTTGAAAAAAGGCTCCGATGTGACGCGCGCCCGGCACCATGTAAATAGATATCGTGTCGCTGCCCTGCAGACAAAGTCGGTGAATCGTGATATCGGATTTTTTCGTATCGGGATCGGAGGCATAAGCCATACCCAGTGTGATATAAGGCCCGCCGTCCTCCGGCGTGTTGGTCGGCGCCGGAACCAGCTTGCGTACGTCGAAACCGGGTTCGTTGGCGAGATGTATCACCTCGCGGCACTGAGGCGACGAGTCGTCCTCGATTACAGGTAAAATAGGCTTGCGCACCGCTTCGTTGAGGAGATGTCCCAAACGCTGAGGTGATTCGCCCAGCATGAGAGCGACTCGCTCACGCGACGCAAGCATTCCTATCAAAACACGCGCGCCGGGATGCCCCTCGACAGTGTTGAAACAGAGCGCCGGGCCTTTTTTAGTGGGGCGTTTCACCGTTCCCCCGGCGCCGACATACCGATACACGCCTGATACCTCGGCGTGAGGTTTTATAGGTGTGTCGGTCTCCGCGTACTGCCCGGGAAATGTCTTCAAAAATTCGATTGCCGAACGAAGATCAGTGATTTTATTGGCCAAAATTCTTCCTCCAATTGTGTTTAATACCAATTTGCTTTCAAAGGCGCGTTAATTAGGTGCCTGGTGACGCATAAACACTTTTCAAGCCGGTATTAAGGCAGAAATCCCTTAAATATGATGACTTT
>JAITAT010000236.1 GCA_031283975.1 Synergistaceae bacterium | reverse complement strand
GGCGTTTATCAATTCGGTCATCGTTCAAATTCTCTATATACCGCTGAAACTGGCTCTGAAGAAGTAAGGCGGCGTTTCGATGATAAAGATCGAAGGACTCGTTTTCCGTTATGACGGCTCGCCCAGAGACGCGCTCAACGATATATCCCTCGATATAGAAGAGGGAGATTTCGTCGGGATAATCGGCCCGAGCGGGGCGGGCAAGTCGACTTTGACGTATGCTCTGAACGGTGTCGTGCCGCACCATTACAGCGGGAATTTCCGAGGAAGGGTTGAAATTTGCGGTATGGATACCGCCAAAGCCGGGCCGGAAGCCATTTCAAAATACGTGGGAAGCGTTTTTCAGGACATCGAGGGGCAGATACTCTCGTCCGTTGTGGAGGACGAAATTTTGTTCGGTCTTGAAAATTTCGGAATACCGCGCGGTGAAATAGAACCCCGCGTGGAATATGCCCTCAAAACCGCCGGTATTTCCGAACTTCGTCACAGAAATATAAGCAGTCTCAGCGGGGGACAGAAGCAAAAAGTCGCGCTCGCGTCCATAATCGCGCTGCGCCCGAAGATAATGGCTCTTGACGAGCCGACGGGGGAACTGGATCCGCAATCGAGCCGCAGGGTGTTTGAGACGTTGAAGGAGCTGAACGAGCGTCACGGCCTCACAATAGTGGTCGTGGAACAGAAGATAATGATGTTGTGCGAGTTCGCACATCGTCTTGTGGTGATGGACGAAGGGCGGATAGCGGCGGAAGGCCCCGCGCGGGAGGTTCTGCGGCGCGGCGGAATGCTGGAAGAGATCGGCGTCAACATTCCGAGGATCGCGACACTGGCCCGCAAACTGCGCGGCCTTGGGCTGTACGACGGGATTACGCCGCTGAATCTGGCGGAGGCGGAGAAAATGATGAGAAACGGCCGGCAATGCTGAAATTTGAGGACGTGTATTTCGCTTACGCGGGCGGCGATACAATAACCGGGGTGTCGTTTGAAATAGGGCGGGGCGAATTTGTTGCGCTGATGGGCGAGAACGGCGCGGGAAAATCGACGCTCTGCCGCCTGTGCAACGGCCTTTTGAAGCCGTCGTCGGGGCGCGTCGCGGTATGCGGCTGCGATACGGCGCGGACGCGAACCAGCGCGCTGGCGAAGTACGTCGGCTTTTTGTTTCAGAATCCCGACAGGCAGCTTTGCAAGAACACTGTGCGCGAGGAAGTGGAACTCGGGCTGGAATACGCCGTGGCGGACAAAGCGGAACGCGTGCGCAGGCGCGACGCGATGCTCGAGTTGTTCGGCCTCGACGGAGATCGTGAACCCTTTGGCCTCAGCAGAGGCGAACGCCAAAAAGTGGCGCTCGCCTCCGTGCTGGCCCCCGAACCGGATATTCTGGTTCTTGACGAACCGACGACCGGGCTGGATTACAGGGAGTGCGCGGCCATCATGGGCGTCATTTCGCGCCTCAACTCGGCGGGAACCACAATTTTAATGGTTTCCCACGATATGGAGGTGGTCTCCGATTTCGCGTCCAGGGCACTGGTGCTGAACGGCGGCAGGCTCATAGGCGACGGCGCGGTGAGGGAGACGATGCGCGCCAGGCGCGTCATGAACGAAGCTTCTCTGCTGCCCGCGCAGATACCGTCGCTCGCGATGAGAATCGCGGACTTGGGCGCGGAATACGCCGGCGCTTTTACCGTGGACGAGATGGTTTCGGCGGCGGCAAACGCGCGCGGGAGTGCGAGACCATGAAAGGCTTTCTCGATTATGTGGACGGAAACTCGGTATTGCATAGGCTCAACCCGATGACGAAACTGATCATATCTTTCGGGCTTTGCGCGTCGTGCTTTTTGACGCAAAACCATGCCGTCGTCGCGGCGATAGCGCTGTTCGACCTGTGTCTCGGCGCTCTGGCCGGCATATCGCGCCGGTCGGCTTTGATATTCATATCGCTTTTGAAATTGTCCGCCGCGCTCTTTTTATTGCAGGTTTTTTTCGTCAGGCAGGGAAATATTCTGCTGGTTCTGCCTTTTGGCTTGCGCGTCACCGACGCCGGGGTCTCGTTTTCGGCGCTTTTCGCCCTGCGGCTGGCGGCGGTGACGATGCCGCTCTCGCTCATGCTGTCGATAACGCGGATGAGCGACATCGCTAACGTGCTTGTGCGTTACCTCGGGATACCGTATAAGTACGCGTTCGTCCTCACCACCGCCATGCGCTTCATACCCCTTTTCACGGAGGAGATGGCCGGAATAATGGAAGCGCAGACGGCCCGCGGCGTGCGGTTCGACACGGGGAATTTTTTCAGAAAAGTGAGGCTTTTGCTGCCGCTCTGCGTTCCTCTCCTGATATCATCGGTGCGAAGGATAGAAGTGAGCGCCATATCCGCGGAACTGCGCGGTTTTAACCTCAGGGGCAGGTCGAGCGGATACAAGCGCTACAGCTTCGGCGCGAATGACGCGGCCGCCCTGTTTATTTGCGTGATGATAATCGTCGCGAGCGCGATGATATGATGTTTAAAAACCGGCGCGCGAAATATCTCTTTATTTTCACCCTTCGGGTGAAAATAAAAAAATTTAAAAGGGGTCAAGGGGCGAGTTCCTTGCGGGGTTTGGGGCAGAACCCCATATGCACTAACTTAATATTGAAATTTCATTATCCCTGTTATACAATTAACTTGGGGGTGATGAAATTGGAGAGCATAGCGCGATTGATGGCTGAATTGCCCGAGGGGTACGAAGCGGATTGTTTCGAACAGGGAGCGCTTACAAGAATGCGAGGAGTTTCCAGTCCAGCGGATCTTATGATGCTTT
>JAITAT010000209.1 GCA_031283975.1 Synergistaceae bacterium | reverse complement strand
TTGAAACGTCCCGGCTGAATGAAATATTCGGCGTGTCCTTCAGGAGATATGAATCTTACGGTTCCGGAGAACGCAGCATTCTGGCGCCCGAGAGAGCCGCTTTATGAGCGCGGGGCGGGGCGGATTGAAAGTGGCCGCCGCTGTCTTCGCGGCAACGGCTATCGTCTTTGCCGTCTCGCCGTGGATCGGGGTTCGATTGATATCTCCGGGCGAAATATTCGGCTGGGGGGGAAACCTCCCCGATGCGGCGGAGGCCAAGATTTTTTGGCAGCTGCGCGTTCCTCGGGCAATTATGGCTTGGTGCGCTGGGGCGACGTTTGGGCTCTGCGGAATGGTCTTTCAGGCGCTGTTTCGCAATCCCTTGGCTGAACCGTCCCTCCTAGGGGTTTCTTCGGGGGCCGCGTTCGGCGCGGCTGTCGCCATCAGGTTTGGATTCGGCGGAGGCGTTTTGGGTTCGAGCGGCGCCTATAATTTGTACGAAGCGATGGGCTGGCGGCGATTGTTCGGCGAGATGGTCATACCGGCGTTCGCTTTCAGCGGGGCCATTCTAGCGATAGCGATAATATCCGTCTTTTCGCGGCTGGCAAGGGGCGCCAGCGACGCGTCGCTTCTTTTGGCCGGCGTGGCGATTAGTTCGCTTTTTTCGAGTATCATAATGGTCTTTCAGTACACGGGCGGCGCGGTCGAAACCTATAAGCTGCTTTCGTGGACAATGGGCGGGATAAGCGTCGTGGGCGCGGGAGAGGGGCTGAGGGCGCTTCCGGCGCTGATATTGGCGTTCGCGCTCTCGCTGTTCTGTTCGACCGAGCTTGACCTCATAACGTTCGGCGACGAGATCGCCGCCACAAGAGGCGTCGAACTCGAAAGGACGAAGCGCCTGCTCTTCGCGGGCATGTCGTTCTCCGTGGCGCTCGTGGTGGCCAATTGCGGGCCGATAGCGTTTCTTGGCCTGATAGCGCCGCATGTAGCGAGACGTTTGGTCGGCCCAAGGCACCGTCTGCTCGCGCCGTGTTCGGCCGCGCTCGGAGGCGCGGCGCTCGTAATCTGCGATACCGCCGCCCGCACGCTATGGGCGCCGGCGGATATCCCGGTTGGGATAATAATATGCTTTCTCGGCGCCCCGTTCTTCCTCTGGCTTCTTTTCAAACCCAGAGAGAGGTAGAATGTGCCCGCTTAGGTTGGGGACGACTTCTTATATAATAGAAAGCGGATTGGCCGACAATCTCCTGTGGCTCGCGCGCAGGCCCGGGGCTTTGCGGGTCGGCGAAATGCAGCTCGTGCTTTTCGACACGCCCGAAATCTCCAATATCCCGTCTCCGGAGGAAATCGCCCTAATGACGAGCATAGCGGCGGACTACGATATGGCTTTTACCGTTCACTTGCCTTGCGATATATCGCTTGGCGACGCCGACCCGTCGATAAGGAAAACATCCGCCGAGATGTTCGCGCGCGTTGTCGGAGTGACGTCAAAACTCAAACCTATATGCTGGGTACTGCATATTCCTCTGCCAGACAAAAAAGAGACGGACGAGTATCTGGACAGAACTGGCGAGACGCTGGCTTCACTCATAGGCGGGCTTGGATCGCCGCGCGAACTCGCGATAGAGAACATTCGCCCCGTCTTCGATGCGGAGTCTTCGATAATAGAGGAGTTTGACACGTCCGTCTGTATAGACGCGGGTCACTTGGTGTTCTTTGATTTGGACGTCTGGGGTTTCCTCGATCGCTGGCTGCCGAGGTGCCGCAACATGCACCTGCACGGCTGTGTCGGCAAACGGGATCACGGGAGCCTGACCTGCCTGCCGCGGAAATTCCTGGAAAAACTTTTCACGCGCGTCTCCGACGCTCCGTGCTTTCAAACCGTTACCATGGAAGTTTTTGGAGTAAGCGATTTCGAGAGTTCGATGGAAGCGCTCAATTCGGCCCGCCTGCGAAAATTTTTCATCCGGCGCTATAGCTCGAACCCGATGCGCGCGCGCGCGTGTTGCGCCGGGAGGGGTGTTCGGTTATGATAAACGCGTCGGAAAGGGGTGGTTTTATTGTCGGAGTTTACTGAAAGCGGAGAGGACTTTCAAATAGGGTCTGTTTTGAACCGCACCTGGTCGGCGTTGTGGACGCAGCCGGGCATGTTTCTGGGATTGACGCTGCTGTCGCTCGCCATCCCGGCGCTGCTTGGCGCACTGCTCGGCCCCGTCCTGACGGCGGCCGGCATTGTTTCCGAAAGCCCGGCAGCGAGGATTATTTCCGCGCTTGTCACTTTTCTGCTGGTAGTGATATTCATGCTGCTCTTTCAGGGGGCGATAACCTACGCGGTATTCCAGATATTTATGGGAGGCAGGGCGTCGTTCGGAGAGTCTCTCGGGCGTTCGTTTTCGAGAGTTCTCGATCTGTTTTTTGTGGCGTTTTGGGGGATCCTTATAATGGCGCTGCCGTTTCTGGCCCTTGGCGTTCTCGGCGCGCTTTTCGGGCGGAACTTTTGGACGATTCTGTTATTGATTGCCGCACTTGTCGGTATAGTCGTGCCAAGCGTATTGTTTTGCAGATGGTATGTCTCGGCGCCGGTTTGCGTAGTCGAAAAAACCGGGGCGCTGCGAAGTCTCAAGAGAAGCGGTCAGTTGACGAAGGGGCGCCGCTGGAAAATTTACAGCCTGTTTGCTCTTGTAATGATAATAGTTAGTATAATTTCCGGAGTTGTCGAGTTTATCGTAAAACGCACGATAGACATCGAATTTATAGGCATCTTGATCTTGATAGCGGTGAAAGTCGTGCCTCTCGCTTTTGCCAACATAACGCCGACCGTCGTGTACTACAGTCTGCGGGTGGAAAAAGAAAACCTCACGGCCGCCAGCCTTGCGGACATATTCGACTGAGCGGCGTGACAGTGATAGTCTAAGGGCGGAGCGCCGCGAATTTGAAGATATTCAAAAAGTATTTGATATTATTTTTGATCGTTATAATTAACCTGTCTTTCACGCGCGCCGCGCCGCGCGCGTCTTACGCCGCGGAAAATTTATCCGTCAGAGCCGCCCGTGAGGCGGTTTTGGCGAAGAGAGACCTTCGATTGCAGACGGAGCCGCCCGCCGGGGTGGAGAGCGTCAAACCGCATGATATCAGCCCATGGATTCGTTGGATTATATCCCTCATGCCCGACAGGTTTTTGCGTTTTTTCTACCGGATATTATTGTTTTGCGCTATCACGGCGATAGTCTCAATCATTCTCTTTAACCTCAAAAACAACCTCTGGAGTTACAGCCGCGCGAAAAAGCTCGTCTTCGGAGGCGAAGAAAAAGAACGGGACGCGGGCGCGTTATACCGCATGGAACACGCACAAGCCGAGGCCGACGATCTCGCGCGGGACGGCAGTTTCGCCGAGGCGATACACACTCTGCTTCTGCGAAGCGTCGGCGAGATGAGAAAAAGGATGCCGGGCGCGATCGCCGCCTCGCTGACCAGCAGGGAACTGCTGCGGCATCTCGATCTCTCGCCCGAGGAGCGCGAAGTGTTCGGGACACTGGTCGATAGCGTTGAAATATCTTACTTCGGCGGATACGAACCCGGCGAGGACGAATATCTGACGTGCCGCA
>JAITAT010000201.1 GCA_031283975.1 Synergistaceae bacterium | reverse complement strand
CCAATGTGTACGCCAGCTCGATATCAGCCGTGGCCCCGGCCTCTTGGATGTGATAGCCCGAGATGCTGATGCAGTTGAATTTGGGCATGTTGCGCGACGTGTAGGCGAAGATGTCCCCGATTATTCTCATCGACGCCGCGGGCGGGTAAATGTACGTATTGCGCACCATGAACTCTTTCAATATGTCGTTCTGGATGGTTCCGTTGAGTACCGCTTTGTCGACGCCCTGTTCCTCGGCGGCGACGATGTAGAACGCCAGGATCGGCAGAACGGCCCCGTTCATGGTCATGGAAACCGACATCCTGTCGAGAGGGATTCCCGAGAAGAGTATCTCCATATCCAGAATCGAATCGACGGCCACGCCCGCCTTGCCCACATCGCCGACGACGCGCGGGTGATCGGAGTCGTACCCTCTGTGCGTCGCGAGATCGAAGGCTATCGACAGCCCTTTTTGTCCCGCGGCGAGATTTCTGCGGTAAAAAGCGTTGCTCTCCTCGGCGGTCGAGAATCCGGCGTACTGGCGCACCGTCCAGGGGCGCGTCACGAACATGGTCGGGTACGGTCCTCTGAGATACGGGGGCATCCCCGGCATATAGTCGAGGTGTTTCAACGCGCCGTAATCCTCCTCGGTGTAAAGGGGCTTGACGTCTATCTGTTCCATCGTCCGTTCGATGGATTCGGACGGCGCGCGCCCGTGTTTGCGCTCGAATTTTTTCTCCCACTGTTTTTTGCGTTCACCGAGCGGCGCGGGCTTGCCTTCCGTTTTGAGCGCCGCCTTTGTAAAGTCGGGGTTCGATCTTTTCAGTCCGTTCAATTACATCATCCCCTTTCCCTTTTGGATATCGCTCAATACGGCGAGACAGTTCGACCTTACGCTGATGAAGTCGTCGACTCCGGCGTCGATGTACGACTGCTTAAATTCCTCGGAGGGCGCTCCCGCCAGAAAAACCTTCATGGACGGTTTTTTCTCCTTTATGCGGCGGGCGAGAGGCGGCGCGAGTTCGGGATATGTCGCGTCGGTCGAGCATATGACGGCGATATCCGCGCCGATATCGCACGCGGCGTCGGCGCATGCGTCCGTCGTCCCGAACCCGTCGTTTTTAAGCACCTCGAAGTTGGCGACCTCCATGAATCCCGTTATGAAATCGGCGCGCGCCTTGTGTTGGGATACCGGCCCCATGTTGGCGAGGAATATTTTGGCGTTGTCCCCGGTTTTGTCCCTGTAAGCTTCGGTGCGGCTTCTCAGTTCCTCGAACTGTTCCGTCCAGTGATGAGGGAGTATTGGCGTTATATCGCCGCCCGCGGCGCACGTTTTTTTATTCGCGCCGCATGTCGCGCCGGCGAGCGGCGTCTCCGCGGTGTTTGGATACATATTGACGCCTACGGCGCGGTCGGAGCGCGTCGCGAGTTTTTTGAAGCGCTCTTTGAGTACCTCGTTCACCGCGTTTTGCACCCGCCCGCTCTTCACGCACGCTAACATGCCGCCGTTTGCCTGCGTGTCCTGTATCGTCTCCCATACCTTCCCGGCGAGCGAATCCGTGAGGGATTCGATATACCACGAGCCTCCGGCGGGGTCGATCGGCCCGCTCAGATGGAATTCCTCTTGCAGCATTATCTGGGAGTTGCGGGCCACTCTGCGGGAAAACTCGTCCCCGGGTTTTATCGCTTCGTCGAAACAACCGACGGTGAGCCCGTCAACGCCGCCGACGACCGCTGAAAACGCTTCGGTCGAGTTGCGGAGCATGTTGACGTAGGGGTCGTATATCGTCTTGGTGAAAAACGACGTGCGGCCGAAGATACTCGCCTTGAGGGATTCCGCATCGGGTTTACCCCCGGAAAATTCTTCCGCTATCCGCGCCCAAACAATCCTGGCGGCCCTCAGTTTGGCTATCTCCATGAAAAAGTTGGAACCTGCCTCAAACTCGAAGCGAACCGCGCGGGCGAAATCATCTATGTCTAGTCCTCTCTCCTGCAAAGCGTAAATGAGTTCTATCGCCGACGCCATCACATAGGCGGTCTCCTGCACGGCGTTGGCGCCGCCATCATGATAAACCGCGCCGCGCAGCAGAACCGTACGGAGGCTCGACCCTTTTTTCGCGAGACGTATCATGGTTTCGGCCGTCTCGTCCATCAGCGCAGGAAAACTCTTCGGAATCGAGCCGTGGACGAGATAAGCTCCTATGGGATCGCTTCCTATGCATCCCGACAGAACTGCCGGGGAGCCCGCGGCGTCCTCAAAGAAACTGACGGCATCGCACGACGCCCCCGTGTATACGTGGAACGGATATTTTTTTACGTCGACGCCTTTCAGCGCTTTTTTCACGTCCTCCGCCGACATTCCTTCGGCGCGGAACGTGATTGTGGCGGCTCCTTTTTCCAGTTCGCGGCGAATCTCGGCGGATGTTTCCTCCGGCGTCCCGCAGGTCGAGTCCTGGGCTATCTCCCATTTTCCCCCCAAGTAGCCGTCCTCCGAAGTTCCCCGGAGCATCGGAGCCTCGCCAGGCAGCGATTTCGCGGAATCGGGCGCCGGCGAGTGATCCCTGGTATAGAGAGGTTCGAGCGTTATACCCTCGTATGTCCTGGTGAACATGCTCTTCTCAAACGAAGCGTCCTTGAGAGTCGCTTCCGCGGCCGCTGTCCACTCCGCGTAAGAATTCGGCGGAAATTCGCTGAAGTCAACGTCTTTCCCCTCTCCGGGATCGGCGCTTGCGGTCGCACTGCAATTATCTTCTCCCATCTTCTTCTCACCCCCATAATATTGTCAAAGCGTGAACCCGCTTCAAAACGCGAGCCCCAATCTGTCACGCAATCTTGTTTTCGCGCGGATCGTCCGGGGCACAAGTATAACTTTTCATCTGATAAAATTGAAATCGTAAAAAATACTAAAATATGACGCCCAACCCCTTCAAGACGGTATCATAGCACAAATTATCGCGTATGTTGCGGCGTTTTGTGAGATTATCCCGATGCGTCTCGAAAGGTTCATCATGATGATTTCGACTGAAATATAGCTGACTTAAATCCGCGGAACTGGCTTACTAGACATAGGTTATCAGGCGCCACACAGGTTTTTTGCATAAATCTTGACAGTTCCCTTAGTTTGGTGTCAACAGGCAATCAAAAGGGCACGTTTTTTCGGTGATGTTTTTTGGCGCAACGCGCGTTGACTCATCACTCAAAAGAGTGTAAACTCCGTTACTGTGCGAAGGTGGTGGAAACGGTAGACACGCATGCCTCAGGAGCATGTGCTCGTAAGGGCATGGGGGTTCAAGTCCCCCCCTTCGCACCAAATTCAAATTAATCTCTTTTGGTCTCAAAAATTTACAGTCAGGCAATGCCGATTTATCGGAAAATAGGTTTTTATAGTTCTGGGCGGCGCGCGCCGCTCGTATTTCGAAAATCCAAAATCATATTTGAGGGGAGTGTGGTTTGTATGGATTTAATCAGTTCTCACCCCGTGTTGAATTTCGAACACAGGGCGAAAGTATCCTTCTGTTTCGACGGCAAAGAAATGGAAGGATTTGAAGGCGAGCCGATCGCAATGGCTCTTCATGCCAACGGAGTTAAAATTTACCGGTACACCCCTGAAAGGAAACGCCCGAGGGGATTTTTCTGCGCCATCGGAAAGTGCAGTTCGTGCTTTATGGTAGTCGACGGGGTTCCGAACGTGCGCACATGCGTAACGCCGCTGAAACGCGGGATGAAAGTGGAGACACAGAGCGGGCGCGGCGCTATCAAGCTCTTCCCGGGAGAGGGGGCCTGAACATGAAGGAATTAAACACTGATATCCTCGTGGTGGGCGGAGGGCCGGCAGGACTGTCGGCCGCGGCGGAAGCGGCCGGTATCGGGGCGAACGTCCTGATAGCCGAGGGCGATCTTCATCTCGGAGGCCAATTGGTCAAGCAATCGCACAAGTTTTTCGGAAGCAAGGACGAGTTCGCGGGAACCCGTGGTTTTGAAATAGCGCGCTTGCTGCGCGACGAAATAGCGCGGTGCGGCGATCGGGTAAAGACCATGCTCAATACCACGATCACCGGTTACTACCCCGACGAAAATGTCGTGACCGCCATGATAGGCGAAGAGGAATATATTCGCGTCAGGCCGAAAAAAATGGTCGTCGCCAGCGGCGCTCAAGAACGTCTCATCCCCTTTCCCAACAACGATATCCCGGGCGTGTACGGCGCGGGCGCCGTGCAGACTCTCATGAACGTCTACGGAGTCGTGCCCGGTAAAAAAGTTCTCATGATAGGCGCCGGAAATATCGGCCTTATCGTCAGTTACCAGCTCATGCAGGCCGGAGTGGAGGTCACCGCGATCCTCGAAGCTATGCCGCGCATAGGCGGCTACTGGGTACACGCCGCCAAAGTGAGACGGCTTGGCGTTCCGATACTTCTGCGGCATTCCATCGGAAGAGCCCTCGGAGACAACTTCGTCACGGGCGCTCTTATAAACGAACTCGACGAAAAATTCAACCCGACGGGCTCCCCCGAGCATGTGGAGTGCGATACCATCTGCCTCGCCGTCGGACTCACACCTTCGAATGAACTGCTCTGGCAGGCCGGCTGCAAGATGAAATACGTGCCTTTCCTGTGCGGGCATGTTCCCCTCAGGGATAAAAACATGAGAACATCCAACGCCGGCGTATGGATGGCCGGCGACGTATGCGGCATCGAGGAAGCGAGCGCCGCCATGATTGAAGGACGCATCGCCGGAATGAGCGCCGCGGCGTCGCTCGGATTCAAGGTTTCGGACGATAATTTTGAAAAATACCGCTTACGGCTGAAAAATCTAAGGGCCGGCGAAGTGGGAGAAAAAATTCGAATAGGGGTGTCGGATGTCACCGTCGACGGATGGGAGGCCAATTCCTGATGAACGCGCCTAAAAGTTTTGAAAGCGGAGTTTTGACCGAGGAACGCCCCGGAGCCGTCAAGCCACCGGCAGACCTCTGGAACAGGCACAAAGGCGGGCTAGCCATAGTGGAGTGCCCTCAGAGGATACCGTGCAATCCCTGCAACACATCGTGCCCCACCGGAGCCATCACGGCTTTCGCTGATATAAACGACGTGCCGCGGATAGAGTACGGCAAGTGCACCGGGTGCGCGATGTGCGTCGCCAAATGCCCGGGGCTCGCGTGTTTCGTGGCCGACCTCACATTCGGCGACGGCGTGGCGCTGATGAAGCTGCCCTACGAGATGCTGCCGGTTCCAGCGAAAGGCGACAAGGTCGCGTGCCTCGGCCGGATCGGAGAGAAAGTGTGCGACGGCCGGGTCGAGAACGTGACCGAGCCTCTGAAGGACAAAACGAGGGTGGTTCATGTGAGCATACCCTCCGATAAAGTAAACGACGTTAGAGCGATAAGGGTGGTGTAAGTGATGAAAGAAGACGACGTCATCATCTGCCGCTGTGAGGAGATAACCATCGAGGAGATCCGATCCTGGATAGACAGAGGTTATCGTCACTTCGACGAACTGAAACGGATACTTCGCGTCGGAATGGGACCGTGTCAGGGAAGAGGCTGCCGCGACATCATATTGAGAGAACTGGCCAAGGCGACCGGAGAACCGCTCGACAGGATAGACCCAGGGACAATCCGTCCGCCGGTAAAACCCATCAAGCTTGGGCTGTGCGCTTATGGCAAGGAGGGAACCTCGAAATGAGCGGAAACAAGGCTGAAAACACAAAAAAGACGGCTGACGCCATTATAGTCGGAGGAGGTGTGCACGGAGCCTCCGCGGCGTATCACCTGGCGAAAGCGGGAGTGGACGTAGTACTCTTCGAGAAGGGATACCTCTCCTCCGGAGGCTCGGGCCGCAGCGCCGCGGGATTGCGCCAGCACTTCGGAACCGAGGTCAACTGCCGGCTCGCCAAGTACAACCTCGAATGTTTTCCAACCCTCCAGGAGGATCTCGGAGGAGAATTGGATTTGGAGTTCGCCCAATGGGGTTACCTCTGGGTGGCTTACACCGGCGAGAGCATGACCCAGCTCGAAAAAAACGTCGCTCTGCAGCAGAGTCTCGATATACCTTCGGAAAATCTGACGCCGGACGAGATGAAGCGGCGCTGGCCCTATCTCAATGTCGAGCGCATGATTGGAGCCGCTTTCTGCGCCAAAGACGGGCACATAAACCCTCACACGCTGACCATGGCCTACGGCAGAGCCGCGGAAAAACTTGGCGCGAGAGTCTTTACATATACGCCGGTTGAAAAACTCAGGGCTTCGGGGGGCAAAATAACGGGCGTACAGGTAGCGGGAGAGACTTGGAGCGCTCCCAGGGTTCTTCTCACCTCGGGGCCGTGGTCCACTGAACTCGCGGCGTCGGTCGGCGTGGAATTGCCGGTCACTCCCGAGAGACATAACCTCCTGGTCACGGAGCCCATTGAGCCGTTCAACTGCCCTATGACGCTCTGCCTTGACGACGGGGCCTACTTCAAGCAAGTTCCAAACGGCAGCTTTTTCTTCGGCAGAGACGACCCCGACGAGCCCAAGACGACCGAATCCGGTAACAGCGCTAAATTCCTCGAAGGAGTGACAAAGAGCGTCCTCCAGCGTATCCCTGCGCTTAAAGGCGTCAGAGTAGTCCATCAGTGGTCGGGCCCGTACGACGTGACGCCGGATCACCAGGCGGTAATCGACTGGACGCCAGTCGAAGGGCTGTGGGTGAATTGCGGCTGGAGCGGGCACGGACTGCAGTTCGGTCCGAGCGGCGGAAGGCTCGCGAAGGAGATGTTCTTCGAGGAAAAAACG
>JAITAT010000125.1 GCA_031283975.1 Synergistaceae bacterium | reverse complement strand
AGCGGCATCCCTGTTTCTGTCATTCGTGTTCTGGGAAAGCAGCGTGAGGATCAGACCATCGAGCGGTTCCCCCGTCGCGTAAGAATCGAGCGGCGTGGATTCGTTCCCGTATACCTCATCCAAACCGTCGAGTACATGTATGATATGTTCGAGCGATCCGTATTCATAAACCGCGCGCTCTCTCTCCTCATGCGGAATCTCACTCTCCGTCCGTCCGTCATTCCCCGTCGGATTCGTCTTCCGACGAGATATCATCCTGCTCATCGTCATCCCCGCCTTTGCCGGATTTTTTCGCGAGCGAACGTTTCAAACGCGCCGAACGTTTCAGCCAGCCGGCAAGACACGCTTTAGTCCGGGCGTGTATGGAGCCTTCGGGGAAATTGCCGTTTTCGTCCGAGCGGCCGGCCTCGACGCCGGTCAGTATTTCCATTCCCTCGTCGATGGACGAAACTGCCCAGACCGAGAACATCCCGTCCCGCGCGGCTTCCAGCACGTCGTCGTTGAGCATGAGGTGGCGCGCGTTCCGGGCCGGGATCATGACTCCCTGTGTTCCGGTGAGTCCTCTGGCCTTGCAATAATTGAAAAAGCCCTCTATTTTCTCGTTCACTCCGCCTATCGCCTGAATCCCGCCAAACTGATCGACCGACCCGGTCACCGCTATATCCTGGCGGAGCGGCGCGCCGGAGAGCGCGGAAAGCAGGCAGTAGAGTTCAGTGGATGAAGCGCTGTCGCCCTCTATGCCGCCATAGGTCTGCTCGAAAGCTATCCTGGCGGTCACCGCTATGGGCATATCCTGCGCGTACATACGCCCGAGATAGCTGGAAAGGGTCAGAAGCCCCTTGTTGTGAATGGGGCCGGTGAGTTTTACCTCGCGCTCTATGTTGACGATGCCCTCCTCTCCCATATAGACATTGGCGCTTATACGCACGGGATGGCCGAACGTGTAGTCGACCAGCGAGATAACCGTGAGACCGTTTATCTGCCCCACCACGCTGCCTTCGGTATCGATCCTCAATATTCCGGTTTCGTACGCGCGCAGATATCGTTCCTCTATGAGATTATTGCGGTTTTCGCTCTCCCGCGACGCGCGCTTGACGTGCTTCAGATCCACGAGTTTGGAATTATCCATCCGCGCCCATACGGTGGCTTCAGTCAGCAGTTCCGAAATTTTGTTGAATTGCGTCGACAGGCGATCCTGGTCGTCGACCAGGCGGGCGGCGCATTCTATCACTTCCCCCACCGCGGAAGCGGTGAACGGTATGTGACCGTTGTCGCGGACGAACTGCGCTATGACACAGGCCATTCGGTACTCCATCTCTCCGTCGCGCGGCATATCCGGCTCAAAATCGGCTTTTATCTTGAATATTTTCTGAAATTCCGGGTCATAAACGTTGAGCAAATGATAGAGGTAATATGTCCCCACCATGACGACTTTCACATTGACCGGCATGGCCTGCGGGCGGAGTGAAGCCACCGGGATATATCCCAGATGTTCGCCCAGGTTTTCAACCGTCAACTCCCCGGACGTCAAAACGCGCTTCAATGCTTCCCACGACATAAACTGACGGAGTACGTTCTCGGCCTCCAGCAGCAAGTAACCGCCGCAGGCCTTTTGAAGAGCGCCGGCCTTGATCCTGTGAAAGTCCGTGTAGAGATAGCCCTGCCTGCTTTCATACTCTATTTTGCCGACCAGGTTATAGTACGTCGGATTCGTCTCCCTTATGACGGGAGCGCCCTGTTCCGGGTCGTTTGAAACGAACACGTTGACCGTGAACCGGCTGAAATCGGTCTCGGCGTTTTCGTCCCTTGTGGCCGCGACGAACATGCCGTAATTGTCTATGATGTCGTCCGCGAGTTTGTCCATCCAGCCGGAGAGTTTCTCGTCCCGCGGAAATTTTTCCCTCAGTTCCGACAGTATCGGATGAATCGCCGTGCGGCATATTTCCCCGTCGAGTTCCTTTATTCGCTCTTTAAGTTCTTTTTCCCTCTCCCTCATCACTCTCAGCGTTTCGAGAGTATGGGCGGCTATATCGTCGGATTTTTCCTGGATGGCGCTCTGTTCGTCTTCCGAAAGTTTTTCAAACTCCTCCGGCTGCATTTCGCGCGTGACGAATACAGGCTCGCGCGCTTCTTCCCCGCCTTCGGCTTCGTCGTTCGCGCTCTCGCCCTCCTCCGGCTTGGGAGCCTCCTCTTTGATCAGCGGCAAATTTACGAATCCCTGCGGAGTTCTTTTTATGGAAAAGTTCTTCTCCATCGCGTAAGAACGCAGAGACTCCATCAATTCTCCAACTCGCTCTTGAAAATTTTTCACCAAAGAGGCTTTGCTGTCCTCGTATTCGCTGTTGTCGAACGCTTTGCCTAGATTCGCCTTGAGATCTTCCACAAGATCGTCCATTGCGGAATCGAGCTTTTTGCCGTACCCGGCGGGCAGGTTTATGGCAAGCGGTTCGCCCGGCTCGTCGAAGTTATATACATATATCCAATCGTCTGGAGGCGGCATTTTCGCCGCGCGTTCCTTCAGTTCCTTGAGTGCGTAAGTTGTACGGCCGCTTCCGGGGTGCCCCACCACAAACAGATTGTAACCCTTGCTGTCGACTTCAAGCGCGTATGAAATCGCGCCCACGGCCCGCGTTTGGCCTATTATCCGTTCGTTGCACACGAGTTCGTCCGTGACGGCGAAACCTAAAGATGCGACGTCGGTTTTTTTTCTCAGTTTTTCGAGCGGCACCTTGTTCAATTCAAGCGCAGACATCCACTTTCCTCCGTAATTAAAACAGGAGACGACTTTCGATCGTCTCCTGTCATCGTCTCATGTCGCCTAAATTTCATAAAAAAGCTTGTCCTCGACGGACAATTATCTTCTTTAAGAATTTTACAACAACACCGCCACAATAAAACTAGATCTTCACAACGTCAGAAGCCTGTGGCCCCTTTGTTCCCGTCGTAATTTCGAAGGAAACTTTCTGCCCTTCGTCCAGCGTTTTGAAACCGTCTCCCTGAATGGCGCTGAAGTGTACGAATACGTCACTTCCATCGTCGGTAGTGATGAAACCGTAGCCCTTGGTTGCGTTGAACCATTTTACTGTGCCGTTGCTTTTCAAATCATGTTGCCTCCCAACAAGAAATTATCGCCAGATACTATCTGACAGTCAAACAATAGTTTAAAATTCTCCATCTGTCAAGGTTTTTTGAAAAATATAACTCTTTCGCACAAAAGACACTAGATATCTGTCCGATATTTTAACGCACCCCCGAAGACCAGATAATGAAAAGGGTTCAGTGTGATCCCACTGAACCCTTGGTATCTCTGGCGTGCCTGCCGGGATTCGAACCCGGGACCTTTGGCTCCGGAGGCCAACACTCTATCCAGCTGAGCTACGGACACTTATTGTATTATCCACGCCAACGTTAATTCACAAGCCAGAGAACACAACTCACCTCAAAATACAAC
>JAITAT010000105.1 GCA_031283975.1 Synergistaceae bacterium | reverse complement strand
TAGAGACAGAGCGCTCCATAGGCTATAAGCTGAGTGCCGAGGGATATGATGAAAGCGTGCATCCTCAACACGGCGATGCCGAACGCGTTCAGGCAGCAGAAACAAATCGCCACAACGATCGAAAGCGCCAGGGGGAGTATCAGCGGCACCGGTTCGGTGATGTTCGGGTACATCCTCGAAGCGTAGGTCACGCTTTGCAGCAGGGAGGCCGATACCGCGGCGCAACATCCGAGTATGCGTCCGGCGGAGAGGTCCGTGCCGGTATAGACTATCATTCCGGCCACTCCGAGGGCGAGTATGCCTTTTGTCGAAGCCTGGGCCAGGATATTGCTCAAGTTTCTCGTGGAAAGGAACCTGGGTTCGTACACTACGACCGCGACTATCAAAAAACCGAGTATCAGATACAGCGAGTAGTTGAGGAACCACTCCTTCCACCTCTCGCCGCCAGGCAAATCCTTCATTATGACCCTCCCGAAATCAGGCGTATTTCGCCGCCATGCGCATTATTTCTTCCTGTGTCGCGCGAGCCGTGTCGAGAATGCCGACAAGCCGTCCTCCCGACATTACCATTATCCTGTCCGAGATGCCCAACAGCTCGGGCATCTCGGATGATACGACGATGATCCCCTTCCCTTCGGCCGCGAGGTTGATAATAAGTTGGTAAATCTCCGCCTTCGCGCCTACGTCTATTCCGCGCGTCGGTTCGTCCAGAAGCAGGACGTCCGGCTTCGTCAGGAGCCATCGCCCGATTATGACCTTTTGCTGGTTGCCTCCCGAGAGATCGCGAATGTACGTTTTCCACGACGGAGTCTTCACTCTCAAGCTGTCGATGACCCATCGCGTGTCTCCGTACATCCTTCGTTTGGACAGCAGGCCGTGGCGCTTGTAACTGTTTATGTTCGCGATAACCGAGTTGAACATAACATCAAGCCCGCCGAATATGCCGGTGGATCTCCGTTCCTCCGTCAACATAGCGAATCCGTTTTTTATGGCGTCCGACGAGTTTTTATTGTGTATCCGCCTGCCGTCCTTGGTGATGACGCCGGTGGAATGATGGGCTATTCCGAAGATCGTCTCGAGCAACTCGGTGCGCCTGCTGCCCACGAGCCCGGCGACGCCGAGGATCTCCCCCCGCCTCAACGTAAAACTCACGTCCCGGCACGTCGGGGCGTACATTCCCGAGAGATTTTCCACGACCAGCAGTTTTTCCCCGGGGGTATTCGTTTTGGGCGGGAAACGCCGCGTCAGATCGCGTCCCACCATCATTTTGATTATTTTATCGACCGTGAGGTCCGCCGCGGATTCCGTTCCGGCCCATCTGCCGTCCCTCATGATCGTTACTTTGTCGGAAATTTTTAGTATTTCCTCCATCTTATGGGATATGTAGATAATTCCCACTCCGTCCGCGCGCAGCTTGTCGATTATTCTGAACAGGTGTTCCACTTCTTCGTTTGTGAGAGAACTTGTCGGCTCGTCGAGCACGAGGATTTTGGCGTTGTAGGAGACCGCTTTGGCGATTTCCACCATCTGCCGCCGCGACACGCTCAATTTACCCACGAGCGTCTTGGGGTCTATGTTTATTTCGAGTTGGCCGAATATCGCCTTAGTACGGTCAAACATGATTTTGTGGCTGACAAAGCCGAAACGCTTGGGGAAACGGCCCAGCCATATATTTTCCATGACGCTGCGTTTCAGAACCTGGTTCAATTCCTGATGCACCATGGAGATTCCGCCCTCCATGGCCTCCCTCGGCCCGCTGAAACGAGCCGGTTTGCCCTTCACTAAGATTTCTCCGGAGTCCGCCTTGTACATGCCGAAGAGGCATTTCATAAGGGTGGATTTTCCCGCGCCGTTTTCCCCCATGAGCGCGTGAACAGTGCCGGCGTCAAGCCGCAAATTCGCCCGGTCCAGAGCTTTGACCCCGGGGAAGGATTTGTCGATGTCCTTCATTTCGAGGAGATAAGTCGTTTCATCCATGATTGATTATTGCCTCATGAGAAATCAAAATAAAACGCCCGGAGGCAATAAGCGATACCCCCGGGCGTTGGTCTGCGGCCTTACTTTTTTACGAACGGGGCATAGGGAATGCGAACCGCTATGCCGCTGGCGTCATATTTGTGGTTTGTCCCCTCGAGCGGCGCCTTGCCGGAAATCATGTTGAGCGTGATCTCGGCGACCGCGTTCCCCATGGCCTGTCCGTCCTGCTTCACCGTAGCGCTCATGACGCCCTTGTTGATCGCGTCAACCGCCTGGTCGGTCGCGTCAACGCCGATGACGGGTATCAGCTTGTTTCCGCCTTCCACGTTGTAGCCGATGTTCGAAAGAGCGGCTATCGCGCCCATCGCCATCGAGTCGTTGTTCGCGATCACAAGTTCGATCTTGCCCTCGTTTGCCGCGAGAGCGGACTCCATCGCCTGCTGGGCGAGCGCCGTATCCCAGTTGCAGACGAAGGTTTCACCTACCTGCTCCAGCTTGACGCCGTTCTCCACGGCCTGAGAGACGCTGAACTCGGTGCGCGCTATGGCTTCAGGATTGTCGGGCTCGCCTTTGAACATGACGTACTGGAATTTGCCGTCCTTATTGAGGTCGAACGCCGGGTTGGACGTCCAGAGTTCTTTGATGATGTCGCCCTGCATCTTTCCCGCGTCGGCCGCGTTTGTGCCGACGAACACGGCTTTATCGTATGTTTTGAGCACATTGAGATCCGGCTCGCGGTTAAAGAAGACCACGGGGATCCCCGCCGCCTTTATTTTGTTCACGACTCCGGCGGCCGCCTGCGCGTCAACCATGTTAACGATGAGTCCGTCAACCTGCCTTTCAATCAAGACGTCAAGCTGGTCGTTCTGCGTGGCCTGATCTCCCTTGCCGTCCTGCATCGTGATTTCGGCTTTGCCTTCCAGCGCCTTATTCAGCGCGTTGCGGACTGTGGAGATGTACGTGTCGTCATACTTGTAGATGAGAATACCTATCCTGAGATCGGCGGCCGAAGCCGCGGTTACGGCCCCAAAAAGCGTCGCGAGAGCCAAACACAGGGCAAACAACAAAATGCGTGACTTTCCGATTTTCATGATACAAACCTCCTCAATATATTTTAAATTTTTTGACCTTTGCCCTTCGCCGTTCCGGGCGATAGGCTTTTGAACCGCGTTTTTTATTTCAGAACCCGTCAAAAAATATTTCAAAGAAGTTGTCCATAGTTGTCCATATTTGAATTATAACCTAAATTCCTACGAAAAGATTTACCCTAAAACTCATTTTTTTCTATATGCCGCTCTGATGGATGCTAAGTTCATAGCG
>JAITAT010000091.1 GCA_031283975.1 Synergistaceae bacterium | reverse complement strand
CAGGAAAACAGAAATATCCGCAATACGGACAGCATAATCGTTTACATGTTGGATAAATTTCCGCAGACAAAACCTTGAGGCTCTGCCCCAAACCCCGCAAGGGACTCGCCCCTTGACCCCTTTCAAATTTTTTTATTTTCACTCGAAGGGTGAAAATAAAAAAATTAAGAGGGTGCAGGGAGTTTGCTCCCTGCCGGGTTCGGGCGGAGCCCGAGGTTTTTTGCCTGCGGTAATTTGGGTGTAAGGAAGCCACATGTATTTTGCGGATATTGATATATAATGCGGATGATTTCTTACATTACCTTACACGGGGGGAATATATATGAAGGAAATCATGACGGGCAACGAGGCGATTGCCAGAGGCGCCTGGGAAGGAGGATGCCATGTCGCGGCGGCTTATCCGGGCACTCCTTCATCGGAAATACTCGAGAACGTTTCGCTTTATAAAGAAATAGACTCCGAGTGGTCCACCAACGAAAAAGTCGCGGTCGAAGTGGCGAGCGGAGCCTCGCTGGGCGGCGCCCGCGCCCTTTCGGCGATGAAGCACGTCGGTCTCAACGTGGCGGCCGACCCGATATTCACCATGTCGTATATCGGCGTCAATGGCGGGCTTGTAGTGGTGACCGCTGACGACCCGGGGTTTTTCAGTTCTCAGAACGAACAGGATAACAGATGGTACGCCCTGCACGCGAAGATACCAATGCTGGAACCTTCCGACAGTCAGGAGTGTCTCGATTATATAAAGGACGCTTTCGATCTGTCGGAACGTTTCGACGCGCCGTTTCTCTTTCGCGTCACGACCAGGATATGCCACAGCAAGACGATAGTCGAATTCGGCGAACGAAAAGAAGTCCCGGTCAAACCTTACGAACGCAATCCCAAAAAGAACGTCATGCAGCCGTCGGCCGCAAAGCCCCGCAGGTACGTCATGGAAGAGCGCGAGGCGCGGATGCGCGCGTTCTCCAACGACTGCAAGTACAACCGCATCGAGTGGGGGAGTGAGCGCGAGATAGGGATTATCACGAGCGGCGTGTCTTACCAGCACGCGCGCGAGGCTTTCGAGGATATCGGGGATGAGGTTTCGTTTCTCAAGCTGGGCTTCACTTATCCGCTGCCGGACGAACTGATAAAAAAGTTCGCGGCGGATATAAAGACTATTTATGTTGTCGAGGAAAACGAGCCTTACATCGAAAATTTCGTAAGGCAACTCGGTATAAAATGCGTCGGCAGAGAACTGCTCCCGGCGGTGGACGAATTGAACGCCGGCATCGTGCGCGGAGCGCTTCGCGGCATTGAGCCGAAAGAAGCCTACTCCGTCGACGTCACGGCGCCCCCGCGTCCGCCGGTGTTATGTCCGGGCTGTTCGCACAGGGGTATATGCTTCGCGCTCTCAAAGTACAAGGATATAGTCGTGAGCGGCGACATCGGCTGTTATACGCTCGGAGTGATGCCGCCGCTCAACGTAACCGACTCCGTCATCTGCATGGGGGCTTCGGTTTCGGCCGGAATCGGCTATGGCAAGGCTTTCGCGCTCGCGGGCGAGCCGGCTTCCGGCAAAAAGGTAAATAAGGTTTTCGGGATGATAGGCGATTCGACGTTCTTCCACTCCGGCATAACCGGAGTTATCGACGCGGTCGTGAACAAAAGCGACCTCGCGCTCTGCATAGTGGACAACCGGATAACCGCCATGACCGGTCATCAGGAAAACCCAGGCACGGGCAGGACGATACGCGGCGAGCCGACAAGACAGGTGGATCTGGCGGAATTATGCGTCGCGTGCGGCGTGAAGCCGGAAAACGTCCGCAAAATCGATCCTTACGATCTCGCGGATACGGAAAAAGCCGTCAAAGACGCATACAACTGCGGCGAAATATTCGTACTGATTACCACGCGGCCCTGCGCTCTCATAAAGGACGTTCAGCGAAAACGCGCCAACCTGTACTGCGAGGTGGATCGGGATTTGTGCGTCAAGTGCAAGGCGTGTATGCGAGTGGGCTGTCCGGCGCTGTCTTTCAAGGAAGGGCATATAGAAATAGAGCGCTCCATGTGCAACGGCTGCACAATTTGCGCTCAGGTATGCCCGAAACACGCAATCTCGCGGGCAGGTGAATTCAATGACTGACGTTACGGCGCGGACTAAAAGCATTCTCCTGGTTGGAGTGGGCGGTCAGGGTACGATACTCGCGTCGAAGGTGTTGTCCGTCGGCCTGATGAGGGCGGGCTGCGACGTAAAAATGTCCGAAATACACGGAATGTCGCAGCGGGGCGGCAGCGTCACCACTCATGTGAAATTCGGGCGCAAAGTGTATTCCCCGGTCATCAACGCGCGCGAAGCCGATATCCTGGTATCGTTTGAAAAAGTGGAGGCCGCTCGCTGGCTCTATAACCTGAAATCGGGCGGGATGCTGGTCGTGAACGACTATGAAATTCATCCGTTGTCTGTATTGACCGGCGAGGCAAAATATCCGGATGAGATAATAAACAAGCTCAAAACGCGGGTTCCGAATACCATTTCGTTCAACGCGGGGCAAATAGCCGAGGGCTTGGGCAGCATAAAAGCGCAGAATATAGTCCTTCTGGGAGCGCTTGTAAAAGGCATGAAACTGGATAATTTGGACTGGTTCAAAGTTTTGAAGGATATAATACCGCCGAAATTTTACGAGCTGAACGTGAAAGCGTTTAGCGCCGGGGCGGCTCAATTGTAAAAATAACAGCCTGTTCACAACGAGGAAGAGGGGTGACATCTTTGCTCAAAATCTTCTCCACAACCGAAGAAGGCCTTGAGGATGTTGTGCTGCGAGACGGCGAAAAAATTTCGCCGGGTTCGTGGATAAAACTCGCGAAACCGACAGCGTCGGAATTGCGCGATGTCGCGGAGGTCACTGGAGCGCCGCTCGATTTTTTGCAGGCGGCGCTGGACATGGAAGAGCCGTCCCGAATCGACGTGGGGGAGGGCCATATTCTGATAATCGCTAACGTCCCTAAATACGACGATGGATTTTCCATGGGTTATGACACTATACCTCTCGGCATTATAATTTCCCCTGATTCCATTACGACGGTCTGCCTGGAGGAGAACGAAGTTCTGGACGATTTTGACGCGCCGCATCGCTTTTTTTTCGACACCCGAAAACGCACCCGTTTTTTGCTTCAGGTACTGTATAAATGCGCCGTCGTTTTTTTGAAGGATATTCGCGCCATGAACAAGCACACCGATGAGATAGAACGGGATTTGAGACGTTCGATGAAAAATAAGGAGCTTTTTTTGCTGCTGGATTTGCAAAAGACGCTGACTTATTTTACCGTCGCTCTGCGTTCCAACCGAAACGTGATAGAACGCCTTATGAGACTTTTCTCCAATCCCGCCGTTCACGGCATGGTCAAACTGCGCGAGGATGACGAGGAGCTTCTCGAGGACGTGCGAATAGAATTCGATCAGGCGATAGAAATGGTACAGATGCACGGCGAAGTGCTGGCCAGCATGATGGACGCTTTTGCTTCGGTAATATCGAATAATCTCAACATAGTTATGAAATTTCTCACGTCCGTGACCATCGTAATGGCGATACCAACCATGACGGCGAGCTTTTTCGGCATGAATGTCCCGGTTCCGTGGCAGGAGAGTTCGGTGGGTTTCATCTACGCGATGTTCGTTGCCCTGATTCTGACAATATCGACTATCGTGGTGTTCTGGAAGAAAAAAATGTTCTGACAGTATCATTGCGCGGCGATTACGGTTATAATTTCTTCCGCATTGAAATTTTTATCGCGGGGGATTGTCGTTGATGTCATATAGCAATGAGATGTTGGAACTGACGCTGGCGCGGGCCGATCGTGAAATAAGCGGGCTCATAGATGATGAAAAGGAGCGGCAGAGAGTTCATATCGAGCTGATAGCGTCGGAAAATTTCGTGCCGCGGGCGGTTATGGAAGCGCAAGGCTCCATTCTCACCAACAAGTATGCCGAGGGATACCCGCATAAAAAATATTACGGCGGTTGCGGATTTGTCGAGAGAATAGAGGAAATAGCGATAGAGCGAGCTGAAAAACTCTTCGGCGCGGAACACGCCAACGTTCAGCCGCACGCCGGAACCACGGCCAATCAGGCAGCTTATTTTACGGTGATGAAGCCGGGCGATACGATGCTCGCCATGAAACTCGATCAGGGCGGACACCTTTCTCACGGACACCCGCTCAACTTCACCGGAATGCTGTACAACGTGGTCTCGTACGGCGTCGATCGCGACACAGAGACTATAAATTACGACGAATTGGCTTCCATTGCCCGAAAATCCAGCCCGAAAGTCATCGTGGCGGGCGCCAGCGCGTATCCTCGCGCCATAGATTTCGCCCGTTTTCGCGAAATAGCCGACGAAACAGGCGCGATACTCATTACCGACATGGCCCATATCGCCGGGCTGGTCGCCGGTGGAGTTCATGAAAACCCGACGCCTCATTCGCATTTCGTGACCTCGACCACGCAAAAGAGCCTGCGAGGCCCGAGAGGGGCTTTCGTCCTCTGTATGAAGGAATATGCCGCGGATTTGGACAGAACTGTATTTCCCGGCATTCAGGGAGGCCCTCTGCTTCAGGCGATAGCGGCTAAAGCGGTGTGCTTCAAACTTGCCGGAGAACCTGAATTTAAAATATACGCGGCGCAGGTAGTCAAAAACGCCGCCGCCTTGGGCTTGGCGCTGCAAGCGAGAGGTTTTCGCCTAGTTTCCGGGGGCACCGACAATCATATGGTTCTTCTCGATCTCCGCTCCAGGCGCATTACGGGCAAGGCGGCGGAGCGAGTTCTGGAGGAAGCCGGTATAACAACGAACAAGAACGCCATACCATACGATCCCGAAAAACCTGCCGTGACGAGCGGTCTTCGGCTTGGCTCCGCCGCGGTGACGTCTCGCGGAATGAAAGAGGACGAGATGAAAGAAATAGCCCGCGCAATAGACGAAGTCCTCTCGTCTCCGGAAGACGCCGCGACAACGCGCGGCGTCCGTTCGCGCATGGCTGATTTGAGCGCCGCTTTCCCGCTCTACAAAAGTCTTTAGAAAGCGCCATGCCTGATATCAGCGAACATGAGCCGGCTCTAGAAAAAAATTACGGCGACTGGGCGGAATATTTCGCTTCACTTGGCGAGCCGCCGTACCGCGCCGCGCAGATATGCCAGTGGATATGGAAACGCGGAGTGCTAAACGCGAGCGATATGACGGACTTCGGTAAAAAATTGAGAGAGAAGATTTCCGAGACCATAGACTTTTCATTTCCGGAAATTTCCGGTTATGTAAAATCGGACGACGGGACAAAAAAGTTTTTGGTCAAAATGCCGGACGGCACGACCGTCGAAACCGCGCTTCTCCGTATGGGGCCGCGGTTGACAGCTTGCGTGTCCGTTCAGGCCGGTTGTCCGGTCGGCTGTCCATTCTGCGCCACAGGCACGGCGGGGTTCGAGCGCAACCTGACCGCCGGAGAGATAGCGGGGCAGTTCATCGTCATGGAGAAAGCGGCCGGGCGCGCGATAAACAACGCGGTGTTCATGGGAATGGGCGAACCTTTTCTGAACACCGAAGCCACGCTCGGCGCGGTAAGGACGCTGAACTCTTCAAAGATGCGCGGGCTTGGAATACGCCACGTCACAATCTCGACGGTTGGAATAATACCGGGCATTGAGACGCTTGCCTCAAGCGGCCTGGGCGCGAGACTCGCCGTATCGCTCCACGCGGCGCGCGAAGAGCTGCGCAACGAACTGGCGCCCAGCAACTTGAAATACCCATTGAAAGATCTTATGCCGGCGCTTCGCGACTATCAACGCTTTACCGGCGACAGGATCACGATAGAATACGCTCTCTTTAAAGGACGCAACGATTCATTGACGGATGCCCGTGAACTCGCGCGGTTGCTCCACGGTCTCCACTCATACGTGAATCTCATCCCAGGCAACGGAAACCGCAACGGTTACGAACGCTCCTCACCGGAAAATATCCTGCGGTTCCAAAGCGTACTCAAGTCGGCCGGTTTTGAATCGGATATAAGGACGGGACGCGGCGGAGAGATAAACGCCGCTTGCGGGCAGCTGAAAAACCCGTCCGCGCGAAACCACGTTCCAAATAAAGTTCTAAAATAATTCTAATTTTTACCGTTCAGCGATTCTTCTATTACCGGCCATATCCCGGGTTTCTCGAAACCCTTGCGCCAGAAAGCGGCGCCCGCTATGCCGAATTTTTTGACGAGCGACATTCTTCCGGCTATTGAGCGCTCGTCTTCGACCCATATTTTATAGGTCTTGTCGTCTGAGATATATTGGAGGTAATTTTGACCTTTGTCGCCGTGCCATTGAATGGCGCCGCGGGTTTCTTCGATTCTCGAATCGACCGAAGTCATCGACATGGTTTTCGCTCTTACCGACACTTTTCCGTTTTTCGCCGTTGTCTCCGCCCACTCCCTTGTGTAGAAGGGGACGCCCATGAGCAGTTTTTCCGCGGGTATATCGGACATGGAGCGCTGAATGCCCGCGCTTGTCCATGGGATGGACGCCGTAGAACCCGCCCTCGGGGACGAACTCCAATGTTCGTCGTATGTCATGACGGCGACGTAGTCCACCGCGCTCCCAAGGATTTTGCGCTCGTAAGCCTTGTTCCACTCAGTTGGTACGGGCAGGTCTATCGACACGGCGAGGCCGATGCCGCGGGCCGCGTCGGCAAATTTTTTCACGAATGACGAAAGTCGGGACGCGTCGTCGTTATCAACACTTTCGAAATCTATGTTTATTCCGTCCAGCTCGTAGAGTTTCGCGTAGACGAGCATTCTGGCGATAAATTGATTCTGTGTGGACGCGCTCTTCAAAAACGCTTTCGTCCTGTTTTTGTTGAAGCCGTTGGAAACAAGAGCCCAGACTCCATAGCCTTTGGAGTGCGCGTCCATAACGTAAGAGAACTCGGCTTTGTTGGATATCGTTCCATCCTCGTCCGCCAGGACAAACCAGGTAGGGGAGATTATTTTGACGGCGGGCAGCGGTTCGTCCGCGGAGAGGTCGGGGTTCAATCCTATAATATGGTTCCATAACAGGCCAAAGGGAGACGTGAGATCCGGCGGCGTGAATTCGGGTTTTTTCAGTCTAGCTTTATCCGGCATGAGAGACTCGGCTCCGACGACGAGTATGTCGCCCGAAGCGGGCGGCGCTATCACTCTTCGGGCATCTGTCAGCGTGCCGAGTATCCCGGTCACATGTTCCATGCCGGTTATGTTGAAATAATGCCCCGTGTCGTCGCTGACAACCTGAAAATCCATGTCGACGGCGCTCGCTTGGCCAGGCAGCAGCGCTTTGAGGGATGGAATTTCCAGCGCGGCGGCGGGGTCGTTTATCCGCGCGGTAAAACGGTCGCCCTCCGGAGAGAGTTTTATGGGACATTTCATATCCGCCAGCAGCTTGTACGGTACCCAGACGTCGGGAGGAGAATTTTCCCCGAAGTGAACCCGGACGGCGGCAAAATATGGCGTCCTGTTGACCATGCCTTCGGAGACGAGACGCTCTATCGGGACGTATCGCGCATCCTCCGGTATCGTTTCGCCGTACGCGGCATATTCCGAAACAAGCGAACAAGCGGGCGCGATAACCGCCGCCAATATCGCCGATAATACGCGGAGGGTTGTCTTCATGGTAAATTATCCTTTTCGCTTCGGCGCGTTCAAGACCTCTAAAACACGCGCGGCTACGGTTCGGGCTTTTTCGGAAGGCTGAAGTCCTATTTCCTCGGCGGTTTCAACAGATGCCATCCGCCACGAAGGGCTCGTTTCACCGACCGATATCAACATATCAATTACCGCGTTCCTCACGGCGCCGTCCTCGTGAGAAGCGTTTTTGCGGGCCAGAAACAAGGCGTTGTCCAGGAAGCCGAACTCGATTTTACCCTCCGCGCGTTCATCCGATACGACGCCGGATATCATCGCGAAACCTTCCGCGATCTCGCGGGGATACGTTGAATCGGCCTTTTTTGATGCCGTTCTCATTATATCAGTTGTTTTCATTGTCCGTCGTAGCCACCGTTCGATGTGTTGTCAACATTGATTATCACTATTTCCGGACGCCCAACTGTGCGTACCGGCGAGCCCCAAACCCCGGCGCCGCTGGAAATGTAGTAGTTCGTCGAGCCTTTTTTGTAAAGCCCGTAACTTTTTTCGTAAATCGACGCGATTATAAAATTGAACGGAAATATTTGTCCCCGGTGTGTATGCCCGGAAAGCTGTAAATCCGCGCCATAGTTCATCGACTCGTCGAGATCGAAGGGCTGATGATCCATAATGACCATGAGGCGAGCGATTGAAGCGCCGTCAGGCGCCGATAAGGATACGATATCGGCGATATCCAGTCGTTTTACGCCGTATCGGCTCGCTGCTCTGTCAACACGGCCCACCAGCATAATTTCCCCGTCAACGTTGACGGCTTCATCGGTCAACACCGCGACTTCCGAGCGCGATAAAAATTTCTCCACGCGATCGGCCCCCGCGTAGTAATCATGGTTCCCCAGGATTGCCCATGTCCCCAGCCTCGAGTTGAAAGACGACAGCAATTCGGCGGCTTCATTTACAATGTCTTCATCTCTGAAAAAATAATCGCTGTCGACCGTATCCCCCAACAAAAGAACGATATCGGGGAATTGTTCGTTGACAGCGTTCACGAGCTTTTTAAGATACCTGGGCCCGGTAAGCTGTCCCAAATGAACGTCGGAAAGCGCGGCGATTTTGAAGGGAGTATCGCCGCCTTCCGTTTGCTGGAAAGCGTCGATTGCAATGTCATGAGTTACTACGACGGGAGTATCCGCGTTCCACATGCCCGCCAGGGTGATTATCACGCTCATGCCAAATATGGCGGATACGCAGGATAGCCTCACCCCAGTCGAAAACGGCGGCGGGTTGTGTGTGATAGCTACTACGCCGTTGATCAGCCTGAAAATATCGGCGATGACCGTGAGCAAAAAACCGTATATCATCGGAGATATGTAAAGCGAACCCATCATGGTTATGGCATCGATAAGCGGAACCGGCAGAAAGTACGCTAAAAGTCTTCCGGCGGGGAAGCTTAACGCAAACAGCGCAAAAACACCGCAGACGAAGCCCCGCAGCAAGCCGCATCCCGCGAGCGTTACCCACAGCCTGACAAACATGTAAACGTTTATAATGACGTATGTTCCCATTATAACTTCAAAAAAATGACTCACTCCCGATATAAAACCTCACATATCCACGCGATTAACGCCGCAAGCGGAGTTTCAGTACGAAAATTCTATCACAAATCGGCGGGAGACGTGCGTCAATTTTAAAAGCTTTCGCAGGAGCCGCATTTGGGAACGCAAAAAAAATGGGCAAAAAAGAGGGGCAAAGCTATTTGAGACGCTTTCCCCCCTATAAAGTTTTTTTAGTTATTTCGTCTTAGAAAGCTTCGTTGTAAAGAGCCAGGAGATCCGCTTCAGTCACATCCCTCGGGTTGCCAGGAGTGCAGACGTCTTTGAATGCGGCGGCCGCAAGCGCCGGAATATCCTCTTTTTTCACTCCCAGTTCATGCAATTTCTCCGGCACGCCTACATCGATTGAAAGCTGACGTACCGCGGAGACCGTCGCTTTTTGGGCTTCTTCGAGCGTCATTGCGTCGATTCCCGGTATTTTCATCGCTCGGCCTATGCCGCGGAATTTTTCTCCGCAGGCTTTGGCGTTGAATGCCATCACGTATGGAAGCAATAGAGCGTTGGCGACTCCGTGAGGGATGTCGTAAAAACCGCCCAGCGGATGTCCCATGCCGTGAACCGCGCCGAGGCCGACGTTGGAGTAACCCATACCGGCG
>JAITAT010000114.1 GCA_031283975.1 Synergistaceae bacterium | reverse complement strand
CAACAGGGAGAAAAAAGTTTCCAAAGAAAACGATGAAGAAGCGGTATAATTATTTTATTCGGATTCGGCTATAGCGCGCGAATTTGAATTTACCGGACGGCATTGGAGGTATTGGTATGAGCGCACTGCAAGAAGTTTTGACAGTTCTCCTCGGCGCCGAGGGCGAAGCGAAGCGTATCGTGGACGACGCCAAAAACGATTCCGTCGGCGTTATCAAAACGACGCAGGAAATTTTCATACCCGACAGGGAAAGCAAGATGGTTTTGGCGAGAGAACAGGCCAAGGGCCTGATGGAAAACGCGTTGATTTCCGCCCAAACCGAGGCGAAACAGATACTGGATCTGGGACGGGAGGAACGGGAGAGAGTCGCCAAACGTTTCGATGAAAACGTGGATACTGTCGTGGCATCGGTACTAGCCGAAACGGTCGATAAGATCCTCGCCGGAAGGAATTAATTTGGCCTGGTCGTCGAGGGGAGAATGTATGTCTGTGGGCGTCAAGGCCCGCGTCCTCTTCAGCCGCATGTTGTCCGAGGATGACTACTGGAGTTTTTTGAGCAGCGATACAGTGAGCGAAATCGGAGAAAGGTTGCGCGGCACCGCATACGAGGAAGCGCTTTCCACTCTTCCTTCGTCCCCTCACCGGCACGACTTGGAGGCGGCGGTCAAAAGCATTTTGTTCATAGAGGCCGAAAGTTTTTTGTATCACGTAAGCAGCCCGCGCGACAAGTTTTTCAGGACTTTGACATACCGCCATGAGGCAGATAACCTCAAAAGCATTTTCAGGTATGTGACTTCCCGGAGGACAAACCGCGATGAACTCAGGCACAGGCTGTATATGTCGAAACATTCGCGGATATCCTATGACAATATACTCGCGGCGCGTGACTTCATCGAGCTGTCGGACGCGCTTCGCGGCACCATGTATTACAAGATATTGTCCGAACCGCTGAAACGGCTTTACTCCGGAGACGAACACAGCCTCTTTCCTCTTGAGATGGCGCTTGATATATTCGTTGAGTTGTCGCTCTATAAGGCTCTGAAAAAGCTGGAAACTTCCGAACTCAACAGCCTTCAGCCGATATTCGGGGTGAGGGCGGATCTGTACAATATTTACTTGCTCTACAGAGCGCTCAAATTTTACGACCTCACTCCGGAAGAGACGCTGAACAGGCTTCTGCCGGTTCGTTTCAGGATTAAGATGAGTGTGCTGCGCGAATTGAGCCGCGCTGGGTCGGAGGACAATATGGCCGACGCGCTGAAAACGCGTTTCCCGCAATACGCCGGACTGTTCCCGTCCGCGCTTGGCGACGAACACCCGCAGTTGGCGCTGGAAAGGAACATAAAAAGGTATATATACGAGCAGGCGAGAAAGGTTTTCGCCGGCGGTCTGCCCGGATTTCACACCGCCGTCAGCTACTATATATTGAAGGAATTTGAAATCGCGGACCTGATAAAGATAATAGAGTGCGTCCGTTACGGCTACGACAGGCGCAAGGCGGCGGCATATCTGACCAGGCCCATTATCGCAGTCGGAGGTGAAACGGAATGGCAGTAATGAAGATGGTCGCCCTGACCATGGTCGGCCCTCATGAGGAAATGGAGCCGGTAGCCCGCAGCATGGTGCTTTCCGGCGGTTTTCAGCCTCTGCCGCTCGATTTTCTCATAAACGACAGAAATCTGAGATCGCGCATAACCACTGAGAACGACAACCCTTACGACGAATTGCTGAATAAGATGACGTCCGTGTGGAAGACCGCCGGGGAGAATGTCCCGGATCCGGAACCCATACCGCTCGACGCGGAATTCAGTTACCACAAAGCACGCCGCATAGTGGGCGAAACCACCGGAAAACTCGAGGTATGGAGCAAGCGGCGGGAAGTGCTGGAGGAGGAACTGGAGCAGCTTGAAGCCACCAGGGTTTATGTCGGCGCCCTGACGGAACTTGGCATGAAACCTCGGGAGCTGTCGGAGACCAATTTTGCGATAGTCCATTTCGGGCGGCTCTCCGCGGATAATTTCAACAGGCTGGAAGAGACCACCCTGGACGCCCCTATTCTCGCCGTCGAGCTGTCCCGTAAAAATGATAACGTGTGGCTGCTCATATTCACTGTTCCGGGTTACAAGGAAGGCTCCGGGAAAATTTTGGAGGCGGTTTATTTCAAGGAGTTTTCTCTGTCAGAGATAACGGGTCGTCTGTCGCCCGAGGATCCGCTGGGACAGCTGGAACACGGAATAGATTTTCACAAGCGCTCCATCAAAGGGCTCGAGGACGCGGCGTCGAACGTCCTCAACGAACGCCGCGACGAGTTTGAAAAACTATATTCCAAGCTTTACACCATGCAGAGGGTGTACGATCTGTGCAAGGGACGGGGCGAGATCGGCGGCATGTATGTCCTGTCGGGATGGATACCGGAGGACACCTACGAAAGCATCAAAAACTCCATTGAGCGCGACGCTCCCAGGACTTCCATAACAGTCGAGCAGGTGAAAAATATCGCGTCTTCCGGAGTCAGGATACCCACCATGCTCCGAAACAACAAAATCGTCAGGGCTTTTCAGGATGTGGTGGCTCTTTACAGCGTGCCGTCCTACGGCGAGGTCGACCCTTCCCCGTTCGTGGCTTTCACTTTCATACTGTTTTTCGGATTCATGTTCGGGGATGCCGGGCACGGCGTTCTTCTCTGGCTGGGCGCTTCTTACCTCGGCAAAAAAAAGATATTGAACCATTCCCTGGCGTACGTGATGAAGTGCGCGTCGTGCAGTTCGGTTCTGTTCGGTCTTCTGTACGGCAGCGTGATGGGCGTCGAATTTCCCGAGTACGCGCTGTGGCTGTCGCCCATGCATGACGTGGGAGAATTGTTCGCGGTGGCGATAGTGTGCGGAGTGGTAATGCTCAGTGCGGGCATGATACTCAATATGATTATACGATACCGGGAACGCGACTTCGGAAGGCTTCTGTTCGACGGTCAGGGGCTCGCGGGGCTCTTCGTCTACTGGGGAGCCGCGATCGCGATATATATCTCGGTAGCGAAGATAAAAACGCCGTTTCCCGTGGCGTGGCTCTGGTACGTGATCGTCGCAGTGCTTATAATGACGTTTTTCCGGGATACTCTCGCCCGCACCTTGCTCCATCAGCGTGTGAAGGAACATGAGGCCGCCGCGCTTCAAATTTTCGAGGTATTCCACAACCTGATGAACTACTTCACGAACACCGCGTCTTTTGTGAGACTGGCGGCTTTTACGCTGAATCATGTGGCGCTTTCGTTCGCGGTCATGAGCATATCCAGAATGATGGAGCATCTGCCGGGAGGCATGATGCTCAAGGTTCTGGTGCTGATATTCGGCAACCTTTTCATTGTGGGAATGGAGGGCCTCATCGTGTTCATTCAGGTTCTCCGTCTGGAGTATTATGAATTTTTCAGCAAATTCTACAAGGGCGGGGGCAACGTGTTCAAGCCGGTGACATGGAGACGGGACAGGACTTTTCAGAAATCCTGACAGGAATGGATATAAGTTACGTTATGTAACGTTTATAATAATTCAGTGAGGAGATGACAGCTATGTTTGGACTGATTTTGAGCATATCGGCCGTGTTGCTTACCATAACCCTCGGAGCGTTGATGCGTCGCGCGGGGTTCAAAGGGTCGAAGAAAATGTTTGCCTGCGCGGCGGCTGTATCGTTCCTGATTGTACTATCGGGAGCCGC
>JAITAT010000218.1 GCA_031283975.1 Synergistaceae bacterium | reverse complement strand
CGCGGCCGCCCTGTTTATTTGCGTGATGATAATCGTCGCGAGCGCGATGATATGATGTTTAAAAACCGGCGCGCGGAATATCTCTTTATTGCCGGCGCCGGTTTTCGCGCGTTTTTCTGACTGAGGCGATACCGCGTATTGACGCCCCCTCAAAGGGTGTTATCATGTGAATACCGCGCCATGCCGTGGTCTTGGGGAGAATCAATCACATGAATACGATCGAGATTCTGTTTATCGCTGTGGGGCTTGCAATGGACGCGTTCGCGATATCGATTTGCATAGGGCTGACGGCAAAGGGACGCTCTTTTAAAAAGGCTCTCGTCGCGGGAATATATTTCGGAGGTTCGCAGGCCGTGATGCCCCTGCTGGGATACGCGGCAGGATCGAATTGGGCCGGCGATATATCGACTTACGACCACTGGGTGGCTTTCGCGGTGCTTTTGATCATAGGGGCGAAGATGATAAAGGGCAGTTTCGACAAGACGTACTCGGCGTCCGTGTCGCTGGAGTTCGCTTCCATGATGCCTCTTGCCGTGGCCACCAGCGTCGACGCGCTGGCGGTTGGAGTGTCGTTTTCATTTTTGGATGTGCGGATTATACCGACCGCGCTGCTGATAGGGGCGGTAACCTTTAGTCTGTCGATGTCGGGCGTGAAAGCCGGCAATCTATTCGGAATGAGATACAAGTCGAAAGCCGAACTGGCCGGAGGCGTCATTTTGGTGCTGATGGGGCTGAAAATCGTCCTGGAACATACCGTCTTTACGGCGGCGCTGTAGAAAACCGAAATGTCATACGATGAACGCCAAGCGATTTTCCGTGAAGATCGCTTGGCGTTGCGGTTTATGGTATCACGTATTCAGACGTGTTTTTTGAATCACTTGAAAGCTATTTTCGCGGCCTCGCGTGAAATCTCCAGACCGCGCGCGATATCTTCCAGCGGTACGTTCAGCGCCGGGCGGAAGCGCACCGTATGCGTGCCGCAGGGGAGTATGAGCATATGGCGCTTTGAACACTCGTCGAGGAATTTGGCGCGCAGTTCCGGCGTTTTTATGTCGTACGCGCACATCAGGCCCTTGCCTCTGACGTTGTAGATGTAATCGGGGAACTCCGCCTGAAGCTTTTCGAGGCCCTTGATGAGCGCAACGCCGGCCGTGCCCGACACGTAATCGAGGATATTGTCGTCGCGGTATATCTCCAGATATTTAGCGGCTCTCACCATATCGGTCACAGTGCCGCCCCATGTGGAATTTATCCTGCTCGAAACCTTGAAACAGTTGTTTTCGACTTCATCCACTTTCGGCCCGACGACTATTCCGCAAATCTGAGCTTTCTTTCCGAAGGAGAAAATGTCGGGAGCTACACCCTGGTGCTGCCATGCCCACATGCGTCCGGTGATGCCCATGCCGCACTGCACCTCGTCGAATATCAGCATCATCTCGTTCTCGTCGCAAATTTCCTTGAGCTGCCGCAGAAATTCCGTGCGGAAATGGTTGTCGCCGCCCTCACCCTGTATCGTCTCTATTATGATGGCGCAGTGCCCGTCCGGATCGTTTTCTATCGCGGTCTTTATCTGTTTTACCGCCTGCTTCTCCAGCCACTCGGTGATATGCAGATACCGTTCGAGAGGGAAGGTTATCTTTGGGTTGATTATGCGCGGCCAGTCGTTAAATTTGGCGAACCGCTGATATTTGTTCGGATCGGCTGTGTTGGTGACGGAAAGCGTATAACCGCCGCGTCCGTGAAAAGCCTCGTTGAAGTGAATCACTTTCGTTCCTTTAATTCCGGATATCGCCTCGCCTTTCGTAACACGCCCATGCGCCAGCAGTTTTTGAACCTTCCAGTCCATGGCTACTTTGAACGAGTTTTCAACCGCGAGCGTTCCGTAGTCCACGAGGAACAGATGCTTGAAACCGTCCGGCATGGCGACTTCGCCGAAAGTTTTTACGAACTCTCCCATTTCGAGCGTGTAAATATCGGAATTGGCGACCTTGTTTATGGCCGCGCGGAAGATTTTCTCCTTGAATTCGGCGGTGGTGAGGGCGGGATGGTTCATCCCGAACGGCGCGGAAGCGAAAAACGTGTAGAAATCGAGCCAATCGTCTCCGGTGCGCGCGTCGATCACATGGCTTCCCTTTGAATTGTCCATATCAATGACGATATTGTAACCGTCGCGCAGCATGTACTTCTCTATCGCCGGGAAAACTTCATCTGGTGTGATCTTAAATTTTGTCGTCATATCTCCCATTCCTCCCTAGGTTTACAGAAATTTTTGAGATGCGGCCGATATTTTAAACGGATACAACCCTGTTATGATGGAATCATAAAAATTTTAAGATGCCGTCACGGATATATTCTACTACAATAATACTGATTTCTTCATAACTGAAAAATTTTCCGCTGTTCATCCCGGGACACGAGTCAGAATACCGTTCCCACGCGTCTTTATTTTCAAGCGCTTCCGGCCAGAAAGGGAACGAAACGCACTGCCGCGGCTTTGCCGGATAAATATCGCATTTTGCCTCACCGCCCGTCATACGCAAAAATACGCAATCGTAATCGCGGCGTTCTTTGAGCGACAGAGCGCCGTATTTTTTCGAGGTGTAATCACGTCT
>JAITAT010000045.1 GCA_031283975.1 Synergistaceae bacterium | reverse complement strand
AGCGGCGAACGCACGAACTGGCTCATCTCCATTTCCGCTTACGGTTTCGTTAAAACTTATTGCCAATCTTGACTATGCCTGTTCCCAGGTGTAGTATCTCGGTAAAATAGAATGGCTCGAAAAAAATTGAATTTTTAAGGTAAAATTATATTGAATTTTGCTGGTACAAGACAGCGGCGCCCGCTCTAGTCTTTTATTTTTAAAATGACGTCACCTTGGCGGGCATATCGTTCAACGGAGGGCGAAGGGATGAAACGTATGAAATCGCGGAGCGCGTTATTCTGGGTGATGTTTGCGTTTACATTATGCTTTTCAAAAACGGTCTTTGCGCATCCTCCGAGAGAAGTGCGCCTGGATTTACGTCCGGGAGGGGAACTTGTGGTGTACGCGGCGCACACGGTCGACGATCCCCAAAAACATTATATCTATCGCATAGTTGTTTACGCGAACAATAACATATTGCTGACAAGGGAGTATAAGAGTCAGAACGGAACGGACGGGCTCACCGACACTTTTGCGATAGGCGAGCAGCCCACGGGTACGAATTTGAAAGCGGAGGCGTTCTGCGTAATAATGGGGAGCGCGGCGGGGTCGGCGACAGTTCCGTAAATCAGAAGTTTCATCAATGCGGGCGGCAGAATTTCTCGGCGCCTTTTTACGAACATGACGCGCGAATTCGCGTTATTCCACTGGGGGAGGTGGCGAACGCAGGGGTATAAATTGAGTTTCCGTTTTTGTCCGTCAGTTTTTGCATTCATTATTATTGAAGGGAGAAAAAATTTATGACTACGTTCCTGATAGGTCTGGTGATTCTTTTCGTAGGCGGTTTTTTTTACGGGAAAATATGTGAAAACATAATGAAGCCAGACGACCGAAAAACGCCCGCGTTTGTCAAAGAGGACGGCGTGGATTACGTCCCCATGAAGACTTGGAAAAACAGTCTCATCAACCTGCTCAACATAGCGGGCACCGGTCCGGTGCTTGGTCCCATCCAGGGTATTTTATTCGGCCCCATAGCGTTTATACTCATTCCGATAGGAAATATAATCGGCGGTTCACTGCATGATTATTTCTCGGGAATGTTGGCGCTCCGCAACGGAGGAATGCAGATGCCGGATCTCGTGAAGAAATATACCAACAGCACGGTGTTCAGCATCTACAACATTTTCATCTGTCTTTTGATGCTGCTGGTCGGGGCGGTGTTCATCTATACGCCCGGGGACATAGCGTCGACTCAGGTGTTCGGTTTTTCGGGGAAAGCCACCGATGTTTCGACGTGGGTCGTTTACGGCTGTATTTTCGTCTACTACATCGCGGCCACCATGTTCCCGATAGACAAGATAATCGGCAGGGTTTACCCCATTTTCGGCGCTATACTTCTTTTTTCCGCCGTCGGAGTATTCTGTGGAATTTTTCTGAAGGGCTATCATCTCCAGGAATTTACGTTCGCGTCTCTTTCCGAGCCCCATCCTTTCTCACAGAGACTCATCCCCATGTTCTTCATCACGGTCGCCTGCGGGATAGTTTCGGGTTTTCACTCGACGCAGACCGCCATCATCTCCCGTAACGTGACGAGCGAACGTCAGGGACGTCTCACGTTCTACAACATGATGGTGCTCGAAGGTTTCATCGCCATGATATGGGCTGCCGCCGCCATGGGCTCGATGTCGGCGAACCTCACAGCCAGTGAACAGCTGTTCAAGGCTCCGGCTCAAGTCATCGGCATTGTCGCCCGCGATATGCTCGGCCCGGTGGGCGGCATGATCGCGATCATAGGCGTCATTGTACTGCCGATCACCTCCGGCGACACGTCGCTCCGCTCCCTGCGCCTGATGATAGCCGACTTCATACACCTCAACCAAAAACCCGTGAAGAACCGTCTGTCAATCTCGGTACCGATTTTCGTTCTGGTAGCCGTGATCCTTTGGCTTGCCAAGACGTCTCCCGACGGATTCAACATGCTTTGGAGGTATTTCGCATGGAGCAATCAGACGATAGCCATATTCGCGTTCGCTATAATATCCATCTACCTCCTGGGCAAGGGGAATAAAACGGCGGCTTTCATGTCGCTCATTCCAGGCACATGGTACGCATTCATAACCTTCAGCTTCATCTGCAACGCTCCGATAGGGCTGGGGTTGAATTATAATCTTTCGATAATACTCGGAGTGGTCTTCGCCGCGTCGTATGCTTTCCTGACGTTTCGTCAGGGTGTGAAGCTAAACGAGTCGAAAGTATCGCTCGAAACCGCGGCGGTCTATTGAGTCGAAAATCGGTCGTCCGGCGTTCCCACTCGAATTAGTGTGAGTTCGGGGGCCGTGTCCGGCCCCCGGTTTTTCGAGATTAAATATTTGCCTTGCCGCTTTCACCAACTCGCGCGTATATCCTATAATTACATATAAAGGGGGGATCGGGGATGAGCGGCTTTGATTCGGCGTATTTTCTCCCGTGGCTGATAATAGGCTACCTGATGGGTTCGTGTCCTACGGGGTATGTACTCGTTAAGCTCGTCAAAGGAGAAGACATCAGAAAATTCGGTTCCGGTAACATCGGCGCGACAAACGTGGCTCGTGTTCTCGATAAAAAATGGGCCGTGACCACAGCCGTGATTGACATGCTGAAAGGCGGCGCCGCCATTTTGCTCGCTATGCTTTTCGGCCACAGAGAGCCGGCTTTGCTTGCGGCCATTGGCGCCGCGGGCGTCATCGGGCACGACTACCCGGTGTGGATCGGCTTCAAGGGCGGCAAGGGAGTGGCGACGTCGTTCGGGGTGATAAGCTGTTTCGATTTTTTCAACCCGCTTCCGGCGCTTCTGGGAGGCGCGGTATGGTTTGTGACGCGCGAAATATCCTGTGTCGTGTCGTTGTCGTCGATGGTTGCGCTCTGGGCGTCTGCGGCGTTTATCGCGCTTTGGGGCATGAACGCGCCTTACGTTGTTTGCGGGATATTTCTGGCGGCGCTGACGACGTGGCGTCACAGAGAAAATATAAAAAGGATACTGGCGGGAAATGAAAACAGGGTGAATCCTTTTTTCCCTAAACGAACGAAGGATTCCCAAAAGCCCTCTTGACTTATTTTGACCTTATCGTATAATCACAGCAGCAAGATATATGGGAGTGGGGCAATGAACAGTCTGACAAAGGTGATAGGTGATTATATCGTTACGCTGTTTGACGATACTGAAAACAGCGAGGTAGTATTGAGCCGCAAGGATCTTGCGAGAAAATTCGGCTGTGTCCCGAGTCAGATAAACTATGTCCTGAGGAGCAGGTTTTCACCGGAACACGGTTTTCTCATACAGAGTCAGCGAGGGGGACATGGTTTCATACGGATAATGCAGATCCGCTTCGACGGTTGTGACGAATATGCCGAACACCTCGAAGAGCTTGTGGGAAACGTCATATCCGAACAGGACACTCGCAGGCTTTTGGTCAAACTGCAGGACAGGGAGGTCATCACGCCGAGGGAGCGTCTTATCGTAGAAGTGGCGCTCAGAAATCAAGATGAAAACAGCCGGACGCTGTTCGATCTTCCATCCTACAAAAGAGATTCCATGCGGGCTGAACTTTTGAAAAAGATCCTGGTCAGCCTGGCGATGTTCTGAAAATAAGGAGTTATGGCAATGCTTTGTGACAATTGCGGCAAGAATGAAGTCGAGGTTTTGTTGAAACAAGTCATAAACAATGAAGTGAGGTATATCAATCTTTGCCGGGCGTGCGCGGAGGAGATGGGTTTCATTTCGTCGTCTGTTCCCAGCATAACAATATCTTTCTCCATAAGCGAGGACGCCCCCAAACAGCGAAAATTGCGAAGAATCCAGCCTAAAAAAAGAGAGGCCGTCGATCTGATGTCGTGCCCTTCCTGCGGCATGAAATTCATATCGTTCAGGGAAAGCGGCCTGCTCGGGTGCCCCGCCTGTTACGAGGCGTTTCGCTTCCCTCTCGGGGCATTTCTGCAAAAGACGCAGGGCGCCGAGAGTCATTGGGTCGGTACATCCAGCATGTTCAAGGATATCGGGCTTATGTCGGAGGAATTGGCAGGAGAGGCAGAAGCGGCAAAGAAGAGCGAATTCGATGAAAATATAGCCCG
>JAITAT010000263.1 GCA_031283975.1 Synergistaceae bacterium | reverse complement strand
CTGTGAGCGTAATCGACGAAAACGGTGACGCCGTTTGAAAAAGAGTGGCGTTCGAGACGCCCCGGAACCTGGGGACAGCGCTGTATGCCGGTTCGTATCGCGTCGATCTCCAGCCCGAGCGAGTCGGCTACTACGGCGCTTTCAAGGATGTTCGACGCGTTGAAATTTCCGATCAAAGGCGACTGAACGGTGAACGAGCGGCCGTCGGGATATCGAATCATGACCGACATGCCCTCTATTCCCGGCTTCACCACGGACGCGGAGTATTCCCGCCTTTTCTCAGACGGTTTTCCGTTCACCGTGAAGCCCCTGACGTTTTCCGAAAACTCGCCGATAAGCCTGCGCCCGTACTCGTCGTCGGCGCTCGCGGCGCCAACCCAGCCGCTGCGGACATATCCTTGAAAAAGCGTACGCTTCGCCTCGAAGTAACGCTCCATATTTTCATGATATTCAAGATGTTCGGGGGTAAGATTGCTGAAGCCGACCCCGTCAAAAAGACACCCTTCGAGGCGTCCCTGATCCAATCCGTGCGAGGAAGCCTCCATGACGCAGTACTTAGCCCCGTTCTCCGCCATCATCGACAGCATCTCCTGAATGTCGGGGCCTTCGGGCGTCGTGCGGTCAGCGAACGATTCGCGGACTCCGTCGTCGTAAACAATGGTTCCGATCATCCCAACCACGGAGCCCGAGGATGACAGGATGGATCTCGTGATATATGAGGTCGTCGTCTTGCCGTTCGTTCCGGTCAAACCAATCATCGTCAGCTTCCCTGCCGGTTTCCCGTAAAGGATGGAAGCCGCCGCGCCCATGACGGCTCTTGTCCTCGGAACCACTATCTGAGGAATACCCGCAGACAGCTCGCGTTCCGTGAGGAGAGCCGCCGCGCCCGAGGCGGCCGCTTTTTTCGCGAATTCGTGACCGTCGGAGTTGTCGCCCTTTACGCAGGCGAATATCACTCCGCCCCGGCCGTTGCTCACGCGGCGGGAATCATATTCAAGCCGGACGATATCCGGATCAGCCTCTTGACGGTTCACAAGAGATTTCTTCGGTGCGGGCAATTTTCCAAACAATTCCGTCAGCTTCACTCCCGCCTCGCCTCCTTCTAGCTCGAAAAATTCACCATTTCGCTCTCGCTTGCCAGCAGCGCCAATTGCGCCATGTCCTCCACTATCGCTTTAAAGACGGGGGCGGCGATTTCACCGCCGTAATATTTGCCGCCTCTCGGTTCTCCCAGCACTATCAGCAGCAGATATTCCGGTTTTTCATAAGGCCAGAAACCGATGAACGAACTCACGTACTGTCCCTTGATGTAAGAGCCCGACGACGCCATCTGCGCCGTCCCGGTCTTGCCGGCGAGCGCGATGTTTCTGACTTTGGCGCTCTTTCCCGTACCGGTTTCGACAGTCTTGTAAAGCGCGTTTCTGATCCACGACGCCGTTTGAGCGCTCAAAACGGCGCTCCTGACCCGTTTTTCCCCGCGGTGAATTATCTCCCCGTCGGCTTTCTTCACCTCTGAGACGACATAGGGTTTCAAAACCTCTCCCCCGTTGGCTATGGCGCTTATGCCCATCGCGAGCTGCAGCGGCGTCACCGCGAGGCCCTGACCTATGGCCACGTTGGCTTTTGTCATTCCGAGCCATTCCTCCGGGGTTCGGAGCAGGCCTTCTTCCTCGCCCGCTATTTCGACGTATGATTTCTCCCCGAAGCCGAATTGCCTGAGAAGCCCCGACGTTTCGTGGGCTTTCATCTTATTTCCGATGGTCGCCATCCCGGTATTGCAGGATTTCACCAGGAGACCTTCGAGCGTCAGTTCGCCGTGCGCCGACACGTCTCTTATCACTCCGTCAGCTATCGCCGTTCTGCCGTTGCAGAAGAAACGATCCTCGTTGGAAACGAGCCCCGTTTCTTTCGCTATCCCGAGTATTATCGGCTTGAAAGTCGATCCCGGCTCGTAAACGCGGCTTATAACGTTGTTGAGCAGCGTATCCGCGTTTTTGAAACTGCTTCTGTCGTTGAGATTGACCATGGGATAACTCGCCATGGCGAGTATCTCTCCCGTCTGCGGATTGACGCATATTCCGGCGCCCCATTTGGAATTGGTACTCTTAGCGCCCTCTTTCAGTTTCCATTCCACTATCTGTTGTATTCTCGAATCGAGCGTCAGTTTTATCGAACCGCCTCCGGTCGCCAATGTTCCCGCGCTGCTCCCTATCAGATCGAGGAGGTTGCCTTTGGCGTCGCGCGCGAAAATCCTGTTTTGCGGCTGCGAGAAAAGCACCTTGTTCCACTCTTTTTCGATCCCGCTCAAGCCGTAGCCGTCGACGTCGCAAAAACCAATCACATGAGAAGCGAGCTCGTTGTGAGGATACATGCGGTGACTCTCCCTTATGCTAAAGAGCCCCGGTATCTTCCTGCCGATGACGCTGTTCGCCCTGTCCATGGAAACCTTTCGCATCACCCAATGAAATCGGCCCGGCATTTTTTTTGAAAACTTATCGGCGATATTTTTCCCGAAAAAAGGCTCCAGCGCGTCGGCGCTCGCCGGCGACCATGACGCCGGGTCGATGAAAAAACTCGCCGAGGGAACTGAAATAGCCAGCGGGACGTCGTTTCTGTCACGTATGTCTCCCCGCGAGGTCGAGATCGGCAATTGCGCCCAGTATTGCCTCTGGGACTGCCGCGATATTCTCGCGTCTGGGAATATATGCACGCTGACGGTCTGAGCGGCGAGTACCGCTATCAGGCAAAAGCATAAAAACCAAGCGATCTTCGTGCCCCAGCGTTCCCTTTCCGCTGTGTAACTAGTCCTTTGCATTGGCTGTGCCGACCAGCGCGCGGCTCAATTCGCCCGGCGCGGAAACCGCCCCGGACGAACCGGACGGCGAATTAGCGGCTCCCCTTCCTCTGTAAGATTCGGACATGAGCCTTATCGTTTCCACTTCACTCGCGGTGACCATATTCAACTCCGATTTCGCGTAATTGTATATTCTCGAGGGAGAGAGCAGCGACGCGTAATATTCTTCCAGCATCGCGTATTTATCGCCTATCGCCTCTATTTTTTGGGAACAATCCGCGAGCCTGTGTTCGATGTAAAGAGCGTAAAGACGCATGCCTCCGAGGGACAGGGCGGAAACCAGCATACCGAATAAAAACAGCACACATAAAACGGATTGCTTTCCTCTTTTTTCATATCTTTCGTCAATATTTTTCATATCGAACCGCACCTCCTGTAGCTTATTCGATATTTTCGCGGGATTTGCCAACCCTGAAAACTCTCAGTTTGGCGCTCCGCGATTTTCTGTTCGCGCTAAGTTCCTCTTCCGTGGGAACCTTCGGATGACGCGTCGCGATTTCGCCCATACCGTCCCTAGCCCAGCTCTGAAACGTCCGCTTTACGATGCGGTCCTCCAGAGAGTGATACGAAATAACCGCGATCGCCCCCCCGCTTCGCGTTATCTTATATGCTCCGTCCAACCCCTTTGGAAGCGCTTCCAGTTCCGAATTGACGGCTATCCTGAGCGCCTGAAATATTTTGCGGGCAGGATGCCGGCCCATCTTTCTCTGCACCGGAGCCGGAAGCGAACTCCTGATGAGCGACGTGAGTTCTCCCGTGGTCGCCGGTAAGGTTTTCCCGTTTCTCGACCTGATTAACGCGTTCGCGATACGCGACGCGTATCGCTCTTCGCCGTAATCGCGAAATATCCTGGTCAACTCGCGGACATCGGATTTTTCGATGACGCCGGCCGCGGTCGGTATATCGGCGAGAGCGTTCATTCTCATATCCAGAGGCCCGTCGTACAGATAGGAAAACCCCCGTTCCGGCGTCGAAAGCTGCATATTGGAGACGCCCAGGTCAAACAAAACGCAGCACACCCCGCCGCTTTCGCGCGTTCCCCCGACCCGTTCTTCGAGTTCGCCGAAATTGAACGGCGCCACCTTTATCCGATCCCGGAATTTCGATAACCGGGACGCCGCAAACTCTCCGGCATACGCGTCCTGATCGAAACCGATGATTTTCAGGTTCGGAAACTTTTCCAGCACAGCCTCCGAATGACCGCCGCCGCCCAAAGTCGCGTCGACCAGCGTCGTATCGCCGCCGTCGA
>JAITAT010000254.1 GCA_031283975.1 Synergistaceae bacterium | reverse complement strand
GGAGTGCCCAGCCGGATGAAATACGGTCCGTAAGCGCCTTTTATCTCTCCTTTGCCGTCGCGGAAGTCGTGCGTCCAGCCCGACGCGTTCTGTATCTGAACGATGGGAAATGTGCCCTCGGGAGTGCGCATATCTCCGACCCTCTGCTTGTCTCCCGTGTTTTTGCCAACGGCTATCCCATATTTTTTCACCGGCCTGCCCTCGCGGAAAACTTCCATAATATGGTCGCCCTTGTCCACAACTATGACGATACCCCCAGCGCCCTTCGCTATATCCGACCGCTCCGTCCTCCCCGGCGCGGCGTCCTTTGAGATCGCCGGAACTTCCGGCCTCGCCGTCACGGGCGGAATATCGACGGACAGCGGACGCTCCGGTTCGACCGCAGGCTCTGGCGCCGCGGGAAGCGTATCTTTGATTTCGGGTTTTCTGGTAATTACGAGGGCTGTCATTCCGCAGAAAACTACGGCCACGCACGCCGCTGCCGCGTATATTATTATATTTTCCCTGGTAGGAAGATACTTGAAAATATGCCCCTCTCCCCTCTATACTATATTATTGAGAACGCCTCACTGCGGAAATACCACTCCGGCGGCGTCGCAGTACTCCCCGGACACCCATCCCCTTACCGTTTTTTTCTGCGCGTCCACGAGCAGGAACCACCTGCCCGACTGCGTCTTTTCGTCCGGCGCCCACAGGAGAACGCTCTGTTTGGAATCTTTCGCGGCCTTCGCAACGACCGGATTGGCGGTCGAAGGCCCGCTGCGTACATTCAGCGGCGTATCGTCGGTACGAACCGTTATTTCTCCGGCGCATTGATTCGCGCGCTCTCTGCCGTATTTATCGACAGTTTTCCTCAATGCCGCCGAATTTATCTTATACCCGGCCACTCTGCGAGCTGGATTTGAAAACTGATCCGCCGCGGAAACCGAACTTACAGGCTCGACGGTCATCACGGAAATATCCTCGGATACCATCGGCCCCACCTGGATGGGGTCGTCATATCCCTGATCGACGACCAAAGGCTCGGGCCTGATTATGATGGGCTCCGGCCTCGGTTCGGGGGTACTGTCCCACGAAAGCAGCGCGTAAGCCACGCCCACCCCCACTATCAAAAAAATCAGGGGGATGGCAATCCTGATAGGAAATACCCCTTTTTTATTTTTATGAACCGATCCTCTCTTCACCCATACACCACCCGCTTTCGATAATTCCACTCTTGATTATATTAGAATCGCGCGAAAATATCCACAACAAAGTTTTTTTAAAAATTTAGCGGGAGAAATAAAAAGGCCGCGGCGAAAAAAACCGGGCCTCCTCGAATATCTCTCGCCGCGCCGCCGATTTCCCTGCTAATCGAGGTCTATGAATTGAGCCTTTACACTCTCGATCTTGCACAGATCATCGACCAGAACCTTCGCGTCCTCCGGCGAGCAGGAGAGCTGGAGTATCATCGTTCCGCTCGGAGAACACACGTTGTCGCCTTCGTTATCGTGCAGGCCAAGCCGTACGTTGATGCTGCAGCCATGCTTCGTCAGCGTCTGCTGAACTTTCAGCGCGTTGTTGCCCCTGTCGCCGACACGTACCGCTATCAATGATTTTTTTGTACTCATGCCCAAAAACCCTCCCATGAAAATTATTTTGAAACACGAAATATTTTATCAGCGCAAATGAATTAACTGAATTGGCAAAATGTCAGATTTTATTCTTCCGGATCAGGTTCCACGCCATCCATGACAACAACAGCGCCCCTCCGGCGAGAACAGCCCACACGACGTACTTCGTCCACTCTTTGCCGGGTTTCGTCCCGTCGGTTTCAACGGGAGCCGTCAGGTTGGCGGATGATGGCAAGGGAGTTTCTTTCGGCGCCGCCTCCGGTATGTCCCGTTCTTCGACGCCGTCCAGGGCGATCTTCATGAGGTCGGGTCCGGCGAGTCCCGGCAAGTCTTTCTCGCAGCCGTACGCCAGTATGTACGGGGGTTTGCCTTGGGCGACGAAAACCAGCTCCTTCGGCCGCCAGTACATTTGCATCACGGGAGACGGCGAGAGAGGCCCGTCACGGAAGGTGAGCCTCCAGAACCTGTCGTTCGTCCGGCGCGTCTGAACCGGCGCGTTTCTGCTCTCGCCGGAGTCGTTCTTTATGAATGACATGCTGATTTCGCCATGATATCGCCACTCGCCGCTTCCATCCCTTCGCGAACCCACCGAAGCCTTGTATATTCCGGGCGCTTCCAGGATGAAGTTCACCTCGGACGCGGGAAAGACGCCGCCCGTATCGTAGATGATGGATCGCGATTCGTCGTCCCGCAGACCTTTGAACGATTCCGAATCCTGCCGAATCACCTTTTCGAGTTCGCCGATTATCGCCGATACGGCGACGGTCTCGGGAAGATCCCGTATGCCGTCCGTCTCCAGCATCAGATACCTTGACGGACCCGACGATTTCAACTCTATGACGCCGGATGTCACGATATCGTCCCCGCGCTTCAGGCGTATCAGAGGCTCCCTCCATGCTATCTGTCTCCAGTCGCGAAGATTGTCGGACGAGTACACATCCACCCAGGCCGCCGTATCCTCCGCGTCACCGACGGAAATTTCGAGGCTGTACCCCAGGATCGGACGTCCTTCGGGCGGCGCGGCGACGTTAGAGAGATCGGCTAGAAACCTGCCGCCTTTGCCGCCGGGCGATTCGGCGCCGTTCCCCTTGATTTCTATTACCTGACCGTCATCACCGGTTCTTATCACTACGTCCATCATCGACGCCGACGGGCCGCCCGCCGTCGGGAGAGGAAAGAGCGGGATCTCCGTTTTGGGACCTGCCGGCAAAGGTTCGTCCCGCGCGGTATACGGCCTTTCCGCGTCCCGGACTACGAACGGGACGATGTTTCCATCGGAGTCAAATACGGCGAGGTCGGCATCGTACGACCGCTTGAGCCGCCCGAATATATCGTTGGTGACGCGAACCCTGTAAACCCGCCCCTCGTCGTCCGCGGCGAGCGGATATTTGAACTCGAAATCCGCGATCGACGGAGGCTCCTCCAAATCCCCCCGCTGAACACCCCCGGCCGCCGCCGCCGCGCAAAGCGCGATTATAGCGACGGAGAGCGCGAAAATCTTTCTAAAGGCGTTTTCACGCTTCATCTTCTTCACGCTTGCCCCGGCCTGTATCCGTGGGAGGGAGCGGCGCCGCCCAGCCGACGATCAAAAAGAGTCCGCCCAGGATGAGGAACGCGAATATCCGTATGATGGTAGCGCTGTTCCTCAAGTCTATCGTCAGCAGCTTGAGGATGTCGAGGGCAAGCAGCCCGGCTCCCATGAACCAGAGCGGTCTTCGCCCGTATCTCTTGCCGCCGGATATGCACGCGATAGACGCCACTCCCCATAAGATGGCTATTATCCCCTGGAAGTAGGGCGCTCTGGACATGTATCCCCACGAGACGCGCTCGCCGAAATAGTACAGCGCCGAGCGGGCGGCAATATTGTTGAGAAGTATGAACGCCGCTAACGGCAATACATAGCGAAGCCCTATTCTCCGAGCGCGCTCGCCTGGCATCGCTCCGAACAGCATCGCCGCCGTGCCCAGGTATAGGAACTGACGCAGTTCCAGCGTATTGAGCAGTGGAATGTAGAAGGAAAAAGATGAGA